>JAADHR010000021.1:0-2036 GCA_013151735.1 Calditrichota bacterium
TGGCTCAGATGTTGCCCCAAACGTTCAGATGAAGCGCCCTGGGTGATTTGAATAATTTTTGGTGTGGCCAGCAGAAGTCCAATCAATACGGTAACAACCCAGAGAGATATTTTGTTGATTTTAAGGGATCTGGAATCGGCGCAGTACTGCCCCGGATCGCAGGCCTCTGAGTCTTTTCTTCTGTAAATTTTATAAAAAGCATAAGCCAAAAATAGGAGTGTGATGACAATCAGGTAAGGACGAAAAGGCTGGAAAACGCTCAACCGGGCTGTCCAGGCGCCGCCCAGACCAAGAGCCAGGATAACCAGGGGGCCCACACAACAAACAGACGCCGCAACCGATGAAAGAATGGCTCCAATTAATCCCTTGCGTGAGGCCGAATGTTTTTGACGCTTTCCGGAGCTTGTTCCGG
Source organism: Calditrichota bacterium (assembly GCA_013151735.1). Classification (NCBI taxonomy): domain Bacteria; kingdom Pseudomonadati; phylum Calditrichota; species Calditrichota bacterium. The sequence goes on from JAADHR010000021.1 coordinate 413, forward strand.
GGTCTTCGGATTTTTTGGGTACACCAGGCCCGGATTTCGGATGAAGTTGCTGATTCATTTCGTATCCTCCAAAAATTGTAAAATAGGGCATTCAACAGTGGCCTCTTTTGTTCGACAGGCGGCCGTTAATTGAAGCAACGCCTTTTTGATTCGTTGCAGCTGCTTGATTTTAATGTCAATTTCGGCAATTTTTTGTGTTGCTTCTTCCCGGAAATCATCGCATGTATGATCAGGATCCACGCGGAGAGCCAAAAGCTCGTTGATTTCATTCAAGGAAAATCCCAGGGATTTTGCGTGCTTAATGAATTCCAGACGGGACAGATCCTCTGCCAAATAGTATCGGTAGCCCGATTCGCGCCGTTTGGGGGCCGGCAGAAGCCCGCGTCGTTCGTAGTATCGAATGGTCTGAATGTTGAGTCCGGCCTGTTTTGCCAGTTGGCCGATGCTGAAGGTTTCCATTTTTTCCTCTCCCTTTATTTTTCTCTGCTGGTGATCTGTTTTAATATAAGGCCTGTACCATGGTATAGAGTCAAGTATTTTTTTTAAAAATTTTTAATTAGAAAGATTATTATTGAATAATAGTAAGTTACGTTCCGAAAAAGGGCTGAGGAAACAGGTTTTATGTTCAAAAAAATCAAAACACATTATGGGTTTTTCAAAAGAGTTGTAGCCGTACCCTTTATGGGTGTGTGTGGAGCGCAGGCATAAAGCCTGCGGTTACGGGACTGGCATTTAAGGCGCAGGCAAAAAGGCTGTGGCTACGGGACTGGCATTTAAGGCGCAGGCATAAAGCCTGCGGCTACAGAGGGTGTGTTTGGCAGGAGCGGAGGCATAAAGGCTGTGGTTGCGGTTGCGCCTGGTAAAAGCGCAGATTTTGCGATTGGACGATGGAATGAGTGAAATTTTTTCTTGACAAACGGGATTCCATGTTCTATATTGTATTAGAACATTAATACAATAGGACATTTCATGAAGCTTTCAATTGAGCCCAGAAAAGGTGTTCCGCTGTATTTTCAGATTATCGAAGAAATTAAACACCATGTTGCCGTTGGCGAACTCAAGCCGGGAGATCGGCTGCCCACGGTGCGGCAGTTGGCCGTGGAGCTGGCGATCAATCCCAATACGGTGGCGAAGGCCTACGACGAGCTTCGGCGCGAGGGGATTCTGGACGTGAAACAGGGCATCGGCACCTTTGTTAAGGGCGGCCTCGCCGAGTTGGGGGCGGAAACCCGGAATAAAAAGCTGCACCAGCTTTGTGAGGCATTCGTCCTGGAGGGGAAAAAATACGGGTACACGGTTGAGGACATTATCGGTTGTTTGGAGAATCTGAAGTAGCGTTTTTCAGGAGTCGTTTCGTATTAACAGAAAGCGGCGATCTGAAACAATCCGTCTTTTGTAATGTAATGCTTTTGTTGCAGCCATCTCTGAAAAATCAGACAGGAAATGGTTTGAATTTTTAATTCAGGTTATTTTTTGATGGGTCACATAAATGCAAGGAGAACACTCATGGCAAATTACACGGAAGAACCCAAGCCCAAGCGGGCAAAAGTCAAGACTCCCGGCAGGGGAGTAAATTTTATGGGCGTTTTGATTTTCTTGATATTTTTAGTGGCAGGGGGTTATT
>JAADHR010000021.1:2103-10900 GCA_013151735.1 Calditrichota bacterium
GCTCTCGCCTAAAATTGTAAAACAGTGGGAAAAGGGAATTGTTCTGCGATTTGGGGAGTTCAGGCGTGTGCTTTCACCGGGCATTCACTGGATTTTTCCGCTGGTGGACAAAGTAGCGTACTGGATTGATCAGCGGGTACGCACCACATCCTTTTCGGCGGAAAAAACACTCACAAAAGATTCGGTTCCGGTGGATGTGGATGCGGTGCTTTTCTGGGTGGTTTGGGATGCCCAAAAGGCCGCTCTCGAGGTTGAAAATTACCGCGAAGCCATTTCCTGGGCGGCCCAAACTGCCCTGCGGGATCTGATCGGGAAAACCGTGCTGGCCGATGTGCTTGCAGGCCGGCAGACCCTGGATGAAGAGCTGCAAAAAATTATTGACGAGCGAACGGAACCCTGGGGGGTGACCGTGCAGTCGGTTGAAATACGCGACGTGGTCATTCCGGAGCTTCTGGAAGATGCGATGAGCCGTCAGGCGCAGGCCGAGCGGGAGCGTCAGGCCCGCGTCATTCTGGGGGATGCGGAACGGCAGATCGCCGACAAATTCCTGGAAGCCTCAAAATTATACCGGGAAAACCCCATTGCCCTGCACCTGCGGGCCATGAACATGCTGTACGAGGGGTTGAAGGAGAAAGGGGCCCTGATTGTTGTTCCGTCCACGGCAGTAGAATCCATGGGGCTTGGAACCATTGGCGGGTTGTCGGCCCTTGGCAAGGAATTTCAGGAGGGAAACGGACAAGCGGCGTCCTAACCCATTTTATCCGGAGGAAACAATGAAACAACGGATTTTTTGGATAGGTCTTTTACTTGGCATTTTTTGGGGGAATGTTTTTGGTTTCCCCGGGCAGACGCACCTGCCGGAGGAACAGGGGAGCTTCAGGATGTGGATTGGCGGTAAAGCGGTCGGAACCCATTCGTATCGCCTGAAATCTGTGCCCGGCGGGTTTGAAATGACATCAAAAACAGAGATCACTGTTTTTGTAAAAGCCCTGTTTTTTGAACAGACTTTTCTTAACCGTGCTTTTTCGCCGATTTCCTACGATTTGACAATTGTCCTTCCATTTGGCGTGCAGGAGGTTCGGGCCACGTGCACGGATGACAGTGTTCGGTTTGCGTACCGCCGGGGTTTGTCGAAGCCCTTCAAACACCTCTCATTGGTCAAAAAACGTCCCCTGTTTCTTCTGGACAACAATTTAATGGATCATTGGGCCATTTTTTTGAGAGCCGTTGATGCCAAGGATTCATCCGTTTACCATGCGTTTGCCCTGGTTCCTCAGGTGCTAAAATTGCTTCCGGTGGAGAGCCGGCTGGCAGGAGCGGACACACTTCAAAACGGGAAAACGATAGAACCGGCTACCAAAATCCAAATCTCCTTTTCAAATCTGGATGGTACGGCCTGGCTGGCCAAATCCTCTCGTCAGCTTGAAAAACTGGTCATTCCCAAGCAATCTTTTGTGATGCGGCGGCTGCCGACGTTTATCCCCTTTTCGCTGGCTGAAAAGGATTCCTTAATTAAGGGAATTCAACAGAAAGCCAAGCGCGCCAGCCAATCGTCCTATCCGGGCAGAGAGGTCACGTTTCCGAGTGATTCCATCACGCTGGCCGGAACGCTGACGTTGCCGCCGTCCCGATTTCCCCGTCCGGTCCCGGCGGTTCTGTTCCTGGCCGGGTCAGGCCCTCTGGACCGAAATGAAAATTCGTCCGCTGTTCACATTAATTTTTTTCCGCAGTTAGCGGATACCCTGGCTCCCAACGGGTTTGCAACGCTCCGGTTTGATAAGCGGGGAGTCGGACAGAGTGGGGGGGACTTCAAGCAGGCGGACGTGACGGACTTCCTTCGCGATGCCCGCGCCGCGCTGCGGTTCCTGAAGAATCGGCCGGAGATCGATTCCTCCCGGGTGGCCGTTCTGGGACACAGCGAGGGAGCCATTTTGGGATTGATGTTGGCGTCTTCGGGTACGCCGATGGGGGCTCTCGTGATGATGGCCGGGACCGCCCGCAATCTGGGGGAGGTTGTGCTGGATCAAATCGCCTACCTGCTGAAACTTCAGGGAAAGAGCGAAGCCGAAATCCGGCAAAAACTCCGGGAAGAAAAGGAGTTCTTTCGCAAAATAAAAGAGGGTAAACTAACCGGATTCACGAAACAGGGAAACGCCGGTTGGTGGCGGGAACATCTGCAATTTAATCCGCTGAAGGCTGTTTGTAAGATTCGTACCCCATTGCTGATTTTGAATGGCGAAAAGGATTACCAGGTGTCGGCCGAAAAGGACGCGCGTCCGTTGTACCGGAAGGCAAAATCCTGTGGCGTGGATGTGACGCTGAAAATTTACCCGGGCCTCGATCATCTGTTCGAACCGGTACAGGGGAAATCGACCCCTCAAGAATATCTGACTCCGGGCCGAAAAATTCCGCCCCGGGTAAAAGCCGACTTAGTGAATTGGCTAAAAGAAAAACTTCAATAATCAAAAGGCCCCGGCACTTTTAAGGTGCCGGGGACTTGCAAAGACTAAAAAATAGGAAAGGGTGCCCAAAATGGGAGAAAAAAAAGATCTCAAAGAAAAAGAGTCCGGCCACTATTTTTTAATCTTTTACTGGAATCCAAAGGACAAGCGCCTGTTTGTTCCCAAGCGGTACGGCATCGGCTGGACCGTCAATTTTGCCAACCCCTTTTCGATTCTGATGTTTGTGGCTATTTTAATTATTACGGCATTTCTGGCGAATCTGTTCTAATACCCAATTTTCCTGATGCCGTGTTGATCCTGTCAAATGTGTTTGAAATCAAAAATAACCAAGGAGGCAGTCATGCTGATTACAACCACGGAAAACATCCCCGGAAAGGATGTGTACCAGGTTCTGGGAATGGTGCGCGGAAACACCGTGCGTTCCAAAAACGTGTTTCGGGATATCGGTGCGGGACTCAAAACTCTGGTGGGCGGCGAAATTAGGGATTACACCCAAATGTTAATCGAGGCTCGGGAAGAGGCCCTCTTTCGGATGAGCAAAAAGGCGGAGGAGATGGGTGCCAACGCCGTGGTGATGGTTCGCTTTGCCACGTCCAGTATTATGGGCGGGGCCGCCGAAATTCTGGCCTACGGAACAGCCGTAAAAATAAAATAGGCAGTTTGAATTATTCGCACGTGGCATATACACTTAAAAACAGGTCTCAATTCCGCTTTGAAAAAGGGCTTGAAAATCTCCTCAAAAATTCATATCATTTATGAATTTCATCGGCCGTTTAACCACAGAAGATCTAAAACTTAAGGGATAACGCTTGTTTCCTGAAAGGGGCCGTTTGAAGAATTCATTAAAACACCCCGGTTCTTTTGAATTTTGAGAGCTGAATGCCTGTAAAATCTGGACTATTAAACAGTGGAAATCCGTAAAATTAGGAAGAAAGAGGAGAGAGTAAGAATGGCCAAAGTAGATGCCACCGATGCGAATTTTGAAGACGTTGTCCTGAAATCACCCGTACCTGTGATTGTGGATATGTGGGCGGAATGGTGTGGCCCCTGTAAAATGATTGAACCCTATTTAGACGATATTTCGGATGAATATGGTGAAAAGGTGCTGATTGCCCGCGTCGATGTTGATTCCAGTCCCGGAATTGCCATTCGATACGGGGCCCGCAGTATTCCCATGCTGCTTTTTATCAAGAATGGCGAGGTGGTTGATAAACTAATCGGTGCCGTCCCCAAAAAACACGTGTTAAAAAAGTTGACGCCGCTTTTGGACTAATTGAAAGAAAACTGCACATGGAAAAAATGAAGGCTATTTTGGAAAACAGCACCCGAATCGCTGTTGTGGGACTGTCACCGAAGCCGGACCGCCCGAGCAATGACGTGGCCCGTTACCTGATGAGTCAGGGCTATGAAATCATTCCCGTGAATCCCGGGCAGACGGAAATTCTGGGTCAGGTGTGTTATCCGAGTCTGCGGGAGATTCCGGGTCCCGTGGATGTGGTGGACATCTTCCGACGGTCGGAATATGTTGTCCCCATTGTGGAAGAGGCTATTGCCATCGGTGCAAAATATGTTTGGATGCAGGAGGGGATTGTCAATTCTGAAGCCGCTGAATTGGCGGAAAAACACAACATTCCTGTGGTCATGGATTTTTGCATGAAGGTCGCTCACATTATGCTGCACGATGAATTGAAACAAAAATAAATCTGCCGGGTACAAACTATTGAATTCACGTTAGAAGGCACAAATTGCGCAAACGGCGCCAATGTGATTTCAATAAAATCAATTTGTGAAAATTTGTGAAAGTGGTGGGTAAACGCTTTTTAAAACAAATTCACTGTTAAAATCGTCGCTTTTTCATCCAACGAAAAATTGTTTATGGAATCCAATCGGGCAGTCAGATTTTTGTTAACAGGTTTTTTTCTTCTAGTGACGGCGTTTATTTCTTTGCGTGCAGAAGCCCGTCCGGTTTGGCAGAAGCCCGATTCCACGTCCCGGTTTTCATTTCTGGATTCTTACAGAGACTACCTGATTGAGCAGAGTCACCGGCTGCGATGGATTCCCGAAATTGTCGGCAGCTTTCAGCAGCAGTCGAAGAAAAATCTTGTTTTTCGGCAGGAGGTTTCTCCTCTTAATTTGCGGCCCGCTTTTTGGGATTCTTTGGGCATTCCGTTTCAAACCGCCGCGGATCAGTGGATTGCGGCCCATTCGGGCGCGGGGTATGCGCCTATTATACCTGTGGCCCTGTCCGATCGAAATCTTCTTCCGCATTGGGAGAAATATCCCAAAAAGCACTTAACCTCGTTGCCCAGTGATCTTGAAATTGAAGTGCTGGATCAGCTCTGGAGCGATCCTCTGGCTACAGACCCCGAATTGTACATTAAACTTCCGCCCTATCTTCGAATCACAGCAGAGCAGTTTGAACAGGTATTGAGCCAGATGGTTCGGGAGGGACTGCTGGCCCGTAAGCAGGTATCGCCGCAAAACCTTTTCACCATTCTCACCCCTTTTGGAGCAACCCAGATTGAGGAAAGCTCTCTTAATCGAAAAAACAGGGTTTTTCAATACCGTCCGTTGGTCAATCGAAAAGAAATACTCTCATTGGTGATTCAAAAGGTAGGACGGCAAAAAAGGTTGGATCGAACATTGAAAAAACTCCTTCGGGGGGAATGAGCACTCCGGAGAAACAGCCCGCCTGAAATGCATTTTCACAAATTAAACCGTTACAACCAGCCGTTTTTGATATACCATTCTGCCGTTAACCGAATGCCCTCCGGGGTTGTAAAATCCGGCCGATAGCCCAACTCCGTTTTCGCGCGTGTGATATCTACCGTCCAGTAGTGCTGTTTGATTTCCATTATTTTTTCCCGATTGAGAAGCATGGGGCGGTTGAGGATTTTCCCGATTAAACCGGACATTTCGGCAGGAATGATCAGCAAATTCTCCGGGATGCGAATGCGAATGGGATGTTTCCCAAGGGCATCGGCGATCCAATCCATAAGTGTATCCCAGAGAAAAATGCCCTCATCCGCGATGAAATAGGTTTTTCCGATGGCAAGCGGGCTGGCAAAAGCCAGTTCGATTCCCTTAACCAGATTTTTCACAAACACCAAACTCACATATTTATGTTTTCCCACAAGGGGGACAATTCCCGATCGGCACATTTTGAAGGCCGCGTAAACATCCCGATCCCGGGGGCCGTAAACAGCCGGCGGCCGGATAATGGTGAAAGGGAAGTCTTTTTGTGCCTTTAGAAAGCGTTCCGCCGCCAATTTGCTTCGTCCGTAGGCGGAAATCGGGTGGGGCGGAGCCTCTTCGGTAAGGGGAATTCCGTCAGAACTGGGCCCCACAGCCGCCTGACTACTGGCGAAGAGAAAGCGCTGAAGCGAAGGATTGTACGTTCGAATGGCTTCAACCAGGGTAACGGTTGTTCGGTAATTCCCGTCCATGTAGTCTGCTTCGTTTCGTGCTTTTGTCAGTCCGGCCAGGTGAATAATCCCGTCGAGCCCTGTTACAAAATCTTTCAAGCTGTCCGGATTTCTAAGATCACCCGTTTTAAATGAAAGGCCCGTTTCGGGCAGCCACTGCAGGTTGCTGGTTTTTCGGATCAGGCAGACGGGTTCGTGCCCCTTGTCAAGCAGGGCTTCAACCAAATGGCTGCCAATAAAACCCGTTGCGCCGGTTACGCCAATTTTCATCAATGAGTCCTTTCCTTCGGAGGTATCTTCAAATGAATAGTAACCAAAAATGCTGTAAAATGCAAGACGTTTTCATTTATGAAAATTTGTAAGCGTTTTTTACATAAATTTTTGCTTGACTATGACTAAATAATTTTGTAAACTATTTCCAATTTCCTTCATTACAATCCTTCATTTTGATCAGGAGAACATTTCATGTCGCAATTTTTGGATCAGCTACTTATCTGGGTTCAGGCAAGCGCCGATTTTATGTGGGGCCAGTGGATGATTGCCCTTCTGGTGGGAACAGGTATTTTGTTAACGATTGTAACAAAAGGTGTACAGGTTCGTAAATTTTTTCTCTCGATGAGTTTTGTTTTTAAGGGGGCTCTTGGGAAAGATAAGACGGAGATGGAGGAGGGGGATATTTCGCCGTTTGCCGCCCTTATGACGGCTCTTGCGGCAACCGTAGGAAACGGAAACATCGCGGGGGTGGCCACGGCCATTGCCACAGGGGGCCCCGGGGCCCCGTTCTGGATGTGGGTGTCCGCTTTTTTCGGAATGGCAACCAAGTACGCAGAAGGCTTTTTGGGGGTGAAATATCGAAAGGTGGCCGAGGACGGTACCATGGCCGGCGGGCCGATGTATTACGCCCGGTATGGAATCAAGAACCAGACATTTGCGAAAATACTGGGGATGGTATTTGCCGTGTGCGGCGGGGCAACGGCTCTTCTGGGAACGGGAAACATGATGCAGTCCAATTCAATGGCTCTGGCCTTTAAAACGCAATTTGGTGTTCCCACGCTTGTAAGTGCTGTTATTCTGACTATTCTAACCGGTTTGGTCATTATCGGCGGCATCAAACGGATTGGTGCCGTTACGGAAAAGCTGGTTCCATTGATGATTCTGTTCTATTTTCTGGGGGTCCTTGTAATTCTCATTGTAAAGGTGAATCTGCTTTGGGATGCAGCCGTTCTTATCTTCAAATCCGCATTCTCTCTTCAGGCAGCCGGAGGAGCTCTAATTGGGACTTCTATCCAAAAGGCGATCAGCCTGGGCGTGCGGCGGGGCGTGCTTTCCAACGAAGCCGGACTCGGTTCGGCAGCCATTGCCCAGAGTGCCGCCAAATCCCCCGATCCGGCTTACAACGGTCTTCTGGCGATGACCGGAACCTTTATCGATTCCATTTTTGTGAATACCCTGACCACTTTTACAATCGTTGTTACCGGCGTCTGGAAACTGACCCCTGCCGCCGGAATGGCCCTCGGGGCCGGTGGAATGACCAGCACCCAGCTGACGGTAACAGCCTTTAATTCCGTGATTCCATACGGGGGCGTGATTATCGCGCTGGCCTCGTTTCTTTTCGGCTACAGCACGCTGATTGCCTGGGCCTACTACGGAGAACAATGTCTTGAATACATCTGGGGAATTCGCGCCATTATGCCCTATCGACTTGTGTTTATTGCCCTTCTTTTTATCGGTGCTATTATTACAGGAAAGCACATTAACATTGTCTGGTACATCGGCGATACCTTTAACGCCATTATGGCACTTCCCAATTTGATTGCACTCATTGCTTTGAGCGGGGTGGTTGCAAAAATCACCAATGAATATTATGTCAAATCCAAATTTGACCGCTTCAAGTAATCGCTAAAAAAACGGATACAGAAAGCCGCAGAGGGGGAAAAGAGAGAGTCACGGAGGGGTGTTCTGTGGTTTTCTGAGATTCTCCGTGGTTCTCTGTGTCTCTAAAAAAACTCACACAGAGAGCTCCGGTGAGATAATAAAAATTCAGGATCAATCACGTTTTTTCCTAAATTCAAGGAAAAGCAAAATGAAAACGTTACGAGTTTGGGCGATTTCATGCCTTTTGATGATGGTGCTTCTGCCGTCATTTTTTGCAACCCGGGGTTTCGGCTTTGACCGCCGGACGCAATATGATGTGAAGACATACGACATTCAACTCAAGGTGAACCCGGGACAGGCAACACTATCCTATCCGGAGTGGTTGGCGTGACGGGTGTAAGCCGGGTTTCCCGCCTGGATTCACTCGTGCTGGATTTGGCGGACGGGTTTACTGTTTCGGGGGTCACCGATGCTGTGTCCGATTCATCGCTCACGTATCGTTATTCCCATGATCAATTGGTCATTGCCCTGAAGCCGCCCCTATCGAAGGGAGATGCCTTTCATGTAAATGTTACCTACGGAGGAACGCCTCCCTCGGGGAAAGGGGGAATGGGGGCTTCTGCCGTCATCTTTTCCCAAACTCCCTCCGGCGCACCCTGGGTGGGAACCTCCTGTCAGACGATGGGCTCCCATTTCTGGTGGCCCTGTAAGGCAGCCTTTTTTCACCCGGAAGATAAGGCCGATACCATTTCCATTCACTTGACTGTTCCGGATACCCTTTTCGCTGTAAGCAACGGGCGATTTCTGGGAACCCGGCCGGATTCCGCGGGTTGGAAAACCTACAACTGGCTGGTGACCCATCCCACATCCACCTATTTGATTACGATGTACGTGGGACCGTACGTGGAGCTGACGCAGCCGATTCCTCTGCCCGCCGAGCACGACACGATTCTGGCGCATTATTACGTATTGAAAGGCAATGAGGACCGGGCGCGGAAGGAATTTTTCCCGCGTGTACCGGACGAGCTCAATCTG
>JAADHR010000022.1 GCA_013151735.1 Calditrichota bacterium
CGTGAAAGAGGCTTCATTCAAATTCTTGAACAGAGTATCTGCAAATCACAGGAAAACACACCCCTAAATCCCCTCTTGATAGAGGGGACTTTTCGGCTCATCATGTTGAATATTCTTCATTTACAGCAGAAGAAATTGTCCGTGTAAATAAACTGTACTCCGTGAAAAACCTTGTACAATCACCCCAATTTATTGGGGTGATGATTTTCTTACGGTTTCTTGCGGGCTTTTATGATAAAACTCCATCTTTTATCAACCGAATTTCCACAGCGATCAACGATTCGAATGCGCAACAGATGCTTTCCGTTTTGCAGGGGCTTGTCCGGCCGGTAGGTAATTCGGCTCATTTCGGGATCATATTCCGCAATACAAAATTTCCCGTCCAGAGTAAGACGGATCGAAGTTTCATTTTCAATTCCAGAGAGATTGTCTTTGAATCGAACCGCGATTTTGGGTCGTGTTGAGGAAATGACCTGCAAATGCCGGGGAAACCGGGCCAGAATGGACGGCGGGGTGGTATCGCGCAAAATGGTAAATCTCCCAAAATGTCTCAAATGAACCTTGAGATTGCGACGGTCGGCAGAAAGAGTATTCCCCTGAAAAACCCATCTTCTTTTTGACGGTGAATACACCGCCAATTGTTTGGGATTCTTTTCTCCATCCGGAATATGCAGTGAAAGAATCGCACCCCTTCTCAAAGGAATGTCCGCTGGATTTAACTGCAGTAAATAGGTGATTGAATCTCCCGGAACAGAAAGGTGTGCCCGCCGAAGGGGCAGTTTCTCAAATCGGAAGAAAAGGGGCTGGTAGGCGGAATTCTTCAGAAATCGAATGCCCGAGCCATCTTGTGATAGTGGAATTTCTTTTTCCTGGGACGTTTCAATCTTAAAGAGTTTGACGAAGTCAATGGGAATTCGCTTTTTATGCACCGGATCCTGGATGGAGAACAACGTAAACGCATTTGCGATGGAATCAAGGGAAAGGGTTGTTTCGTAACGGGTTAAGTCAAGCTGGCGCAGCGGACGAACCCCCGTCGAAAATCCCGTGTTGTAAACCAATTGCAAGGGTTGTGCAAGCGGCCCGGCGGTACGCAGACGGATCAGCAAAAAATCATCCAAAAAGATTTTTTTAAGGGAACTGTTTCTGAACAGGGTTGGTAGATCGGATGCACCTGAATCGGCCGAAACAAAAATGGGGAAATTATCAAATCCCAGATTTGAAAGGGTCCAGAATTTGAACCAGCGTACCGCTTTGGAAATGGGGATGTCAATCGGAAAGTCGGAGGGTGAGGGGTCCGCACCCAGAAGGGCCTGGAGTGAAAGGGGATCCCATTTTTTGCCAATCCACTGTGCCGCAAAAAGTTCATCCGGCGTCGGATTCGTTATTTGAAGGTGATCGTTAAATCGTTCCCATCGGATGGGTGAAATTTTTTTGGGTTCCACCAGAAGAATACCGTTTAGGGTGGCCCGGTTTCCTGTGAAGTCTTCTGCGATAACGGTAAAATAATGTTTTCCGGGACGAAGTGTGACCGGCTGGAGGGGAACCGGATTCCCCGGGAAAATAGAAAAAGCTCTGCCGGAAAATCCAGCAGCCGGCGAATGGGGCGGCCGTTCCGATGGTGACGCTTCTGCCGTTTCAAATAATCCGGCTCCGGGCTCGGAAGGATGGTAAAAAGGAAGCCTGTTTTCCGGCCGCAAAAAGAGGTTGTTGAAATAGCGCCCCGTCCACTGGTGCAAACGAAAATTGCGATCGAAGACAATCTCATGTGTTTGGTCAAAGGAAAGGGAGTCGTACTCCGTTTGAAAAACAGGCGTGCCATCCACCAGAAGTTTGAGCCGGTAAAACGAGCATTTATTTGGAATTTTGGCCGACCGGTCAAATCCTGTCACGGCCAGACCAAAATTCCCCCAGACCTGAATGGGGTGGTCCAGGTAAACAACGGTTCCTTTTTTATGGCGAACAGGAAACGTTTGGGGAAGAGGCCTTCCCTCCACCTGTGAATTTTTTCCGAATGGAATAACAGCAAATCCCGTGATTCTGGGGGGAACACGGTCTTTGAAAAACGGGTATTTCAGGAGCGGATTAATGGGACGGTTTTTTGCGTCGCGAATCTCAAAATGAAGATGAGGCGCTCCGATTCCCGTTCTTCCGGAAAAAGCAACCACTTCCCCCTTTTTAACGGGGATTTGATTTGCGGTAAAATACTTTTCGACGGAGTATTTCTGGCGCTTTCGCTGAAGGGCCTTCATCACCCGTTGAATCTTTGGAGCAAAACGCTGCAGGTGCCCGTAAACGGCAATCTCCCCCGTATCCAGCTTCAGGTAAAGAGCCTTTCCATACCCGAACGGTGAAATCCGTACCCGGTAAACATAACCGTTTCGCACGGCAAAAACCCGATACCCCTCTTTTTCCCATGTCTTAATGTCAATGCCCGAATGAAAATGCCCGGGGCGGTATTCACCAAAAGTGGAATTGATAAAGTGACTGGCATCGGTCGGCCAGAGGTAGCCTTGTGCCCGAGCTGGAAGGGCAGATGCGAGAAAAAAGACAACAAAAACAACGGCTCTTCGAAAAAAGAAAGAGGCAGACGAATAAATGGTCATAAAAATCCAATATCGCGTCAGCTGTTCGAATTTTTTGGATAAGGGACTATTTGTGAAAATAATATACCGAAAAATCGAGGGAATATCAACCCAAAAGGTCGGTAAAATCGAACATAAATTCTTGCAATAGCTGAATAGTTGTTGTATGTTTAATGTAATTTATTTTTTCTCAAATATCTTGACAGGATTTACAGGATTATGCAATATCGTATTTATGAAGATGTTCGTTGGGACTATTGTGATATCAACCAGATCATTGATCACGGAAAAAAATATCCTGTAAATCCTGTCAAAATTCTTTTGAATTGATACATATTGCAAAGGTGGATTGGGTACGGAAATTTGCAAGCTTCAGATCTGGCGAAAAAATTGTTACACTGGTTTGGTACAAACAAGCGGGATTTACCGTGGAGACGCACTCGCGATCCTTACGCAATCTGGATTTCCGAGATCATGCTGCAGCAAACTCAGGTTCTCACCGTTATTCCCTACTATTATCGTTTTCTGGAGGCGTTTCCGACGATCGGGACCCTGGCTTCAGCCGACTTGGAAGAGGTGCTAAAAGTTTGGGAAGGACTTGGGTATTACGCCCGGGCGCGGAATCTGCACAAGGCTGCCGGGATCATCGTTGAGGAATTCGACGGGCGTTTCCCGGATAAATTGCAGGATGTCCTCAAACTGCCCGGAATTGGACGTTATACGGCCGGGGCCATTTTGAGTATTGCGTTTGGTGTTCCGATTCCGATTCTGGATGGAAATGTGGCCCGGGTCCTCAGCCGGGTTCTGCTTTTTGAGGAGCCTCTTAACACACACCGTGCCAAGGAAAAACTGTGGCAAATGGCCGAAAGTCTTTTGCCTTCGAATAATCCGGGGGAATTCAATCAGGCGTTAATGGAGTTGGGGGCTTTGGTGTGTACTCCCCAAAGTCCATCGTGCAAAATATGCCCTTTGCAGGAGATATGTTTATCCCGGGTGAATCGACGGGAGAACGAGATCCCCGTCAAAATCAAAAAGAAGCCGGTACCCCATGTGGACGTATCTGCCGGAATTATCTGGGCCAATGGAAAGATTTTGATTACCCGCCGTCCGACAGATAAAATGTTAGGCGGACTCTGGGAATTTCCCGGGGGCAAGTGCGAAAAAGGGGAGTCATTTGAACAGTGTCTGCTGCGTGAAATTTCCGAGGAGCTGAGCATCCGCGTGGAAATTATTGCGCATTTTATGGATGTAAAACACGCCTATTCTCATTTTAAAATGACTCTCCACATGTTTGATTGCCGTTACGTGTCGGGAAAACCCGTGTTGAACGGTGTGGATGCGTTTCAGTGGGTTTCTCCGGAGGATCTTTTGGAGCTGCCTTTCCCTGCCGCTGACGGAAAGGTCATACGGGAAATCTTGCGCCAGACACCGATTATTCAGGAAAATCAAAAAAATGTTACTAAAAAATAACTTGACATTATCATTGAATTATTGTTATTTTTAAAGTTGATACGAATGTTCCCTTCGAAAACTATGACTGCAAAGAGGCAACCTGCAATGTATGATAAAGTCATTTTTGAGCTGAGTGTGAAAGGCAGACGAGGCTATACGCTTCCAAAACTGACGATTCCACAAAAGCCGATTACCGACATATTGCCCGATAAATTCCTGCGAAAAGAACCGCCTGTTTTACCGGAGGTTTCTGAGCCTGATGTGGTGCGTCATTTTGTTCAATTGTCCAATAAGAATTATCATCTTGACAAGGGATTTTATCCTCTTGGATCGTGCACGATGAAGTACAACCCCAAGGTGAATGAAACGGTTTCTGCCCTGGAAGGATTTGCGGCCATTCATCCGCATCAGGACGAAGAGGATGTTCAGGGTGCGCTTCAGCTCATGTATGAATTGAGCGAGGCTCTTTGTGAAATCTCGGGAATGAAAGCCGTTACCCTTCAACCGGCTGCCGGTGCCCATGGAGAACTCACCGGAATGATGATGGTTCGTGCCTTCCATGAAAAGCAGGGAAATCCCAGGAAAAAGGTTTTGTTGCCCGATTCTGCCCATGGCACCAATCCGGCCAGTTCCGTAGTTTCCGGTTATCAGGCCGTCCAAATTAAATCCGATGGGGAGGGGTTAATTGATCTGGATATGCTGAAGGAAAATCTGGATGAAGAGGTGGCTGCCCTGATGGTAACCAACCCCAATACGCTGGGTTTGTTTGAATCGCGCATTCAGGAGGTCAAAAAACAGTTGGATGAGGTCGGAGCCCTGTTGTACATGGACGGTGCCAATCTGAATGCGCTTTTGGGAATTGTCCGGCCGGGTGATTTGGGTGTGGACGTCATGCACTTTAATCTGCATAAAACCTTTTCCACCCCGCATGGCGGGGGTGGTCCGGGCAGCGGTCCGGTAGGCGTGTCTGAGCGCCTGGTTCCTTTCTTGCCGGTGCCCCGGGTTGAGAAGGCCGGAGAAAAATTCCGCCTTGGGTACGATTATCCGGATTCTATCGGAAAAGTACAGGCTTTTTACGGGAATTTTTCCGTAATGGTGAAGGCATTAACCTACATTCGAATGCTTGGCTCGGAAGGATTAAAACGGGTGAGCCGGCATGCGATTTTAAACGCCAATTATTTGTTGGAACGGGTGAAATCGGCGTACGACCTGCCGTATCCCCGGAGGCCCATGCATGAATTTGTTCTGTCGGGTGATCGCCAGAAAAAAAACGGAATCAAGACCCTGGACATAGCCAAACGCTTATTGGATTTGGGATTCCATGCACCGACGGTCTATTTCCCGCTTATTGTTCACGAGGCTCTGATGATCGAACCCACGGAAACCGAATCGAAACAAACATTGGATGCTTTTGCGGAAGCCTTGCTTCACATTGCGCGGGAAGTGGATGAAAATCCAGACCGCCTCAAACAGGCTCCCGTTACAACCCCTGTTGGGCGGTTAAATGAAGCCCTTGCTGCCCGGCAGCTGCAGGTAAAATGGACTCCGGAACCGTGAGATTTTCTCGGAGAAATTATTTTAAACTTAGTTTATAGGAATGAATGAAAAACGGGAAAAAACAGCCCAAAATTCTCCTGGTTGATGACATAGCGATTAATCTGGAACTGCAGAAGGCCTATTTACAGGGTTCCGGTTATGATGTTGTTCTGGCCATGGATGGCGAAGAAGCTCTCCGAAAGGTTTATGAAGAAAAACCCGATCTGATTTTGTTGGACATTATGATGCCCAAGAAAAACGGCTATGAGGTGTGCCGTTTGCTTAAGAATGATCCGGAAACACGCTTTATTCCGGTCATTATGGTAACCGCCCTAAAGGACATTGAAGACAAAATCAAGGGAATTGAAGCGGGCGCTGATGATTTTATTTCCAAGCCATTCAATAAAACCGAACTCATGGCCCGTGTGCGTTCTCTATTGCGAATTAAATTTCTGCACGATGAGCTTGAAAATAAAATGGAACAATTGGATGAAGCAAGAAAAGAGCTTCAGCAATTGGCCATCACAGACGGGCTAACGGGGTTGTTTAACTACCGCTATTTTCGCTCTCAATTGGACCACGAATTGGAGCGGGCCCGGCGTCATAATCTGGAACTTTCGCTCATCATGACAGATATCGATTTCTTTAAAAGCTATAACGATACCAACGGTCATCCCGCCGGAGATGTGGTCTTGAAAACGATTGCGGATGCGGTGCGGGAAAATATCCGCAAAATTGACATTCCCTGCCGTTACGGAGGAGAAGAGTTCATTCTGATTCTGCCGGATACGGGTAAGAAGGCTGCCGTTGTGGTTGCCGACAAAATTCGGGATCTCATTGAGAAAATGCCGTTTAAAAATCAAGAAAAACAACCCAATGGCAAACTCACGATCAGTATTGGCGTGGCCACTTTTCCGGAGGACGGCGAGACCTCCGATGAACTCGTTGAAAATGTTGACGCCAATCTTTACAAAGCCAAACAGTCCGGGCGAAACAAAGTGGTTGCAGGTTCCTGAAATCTATGGGTTTATTTAAACGAAAACAATTGTTAGAACAACTGGTAACCATCACAATTCTGGTTACACTCATTCCTCTTCTGTTAATGGGAATCTATTTTCATTATCAGAACTGGATTTATGCGCGTAAACAAGCCAGAACGACTCTGGCTCTGCAAACGCAGCTTATAAGCAAAACCCTGTCTGATCGCCTGATTGATCAATGGAGTGAAAAGCTCGAAGTTTTTCAGTTGATTCCGTCAGATAAGCTGTCCAATGAGTGGCTCAGCGGATTTGGGGAAATCTGGAGAATCTCCGATTGGACGGGAACGGCAGCCGACGGGGGTGTCCGGCTGATTTACCAGTCTCCCCTGGAAAAGGCTCCGGTTCTCTCCGAAAAGAGCTTACGGCAGATTCTGGCACACTATGCCCGATCAGCCCGGGATCCCTGGATTTATTTTTTCAGTTCTGCCGGATCCAACGGATCACACTATTTTCTGATCATCAAAAAGTCTTTTTCGGAAAAAACGGGCCGTTCGTTTGTGGCGGGAATTCTTCCGGCTTCACGTGTTCTGAAGGATTTGCGGTATCCCGGCACAATTGTTTCAAAAAACTCCCGGTTTGTTTTGGTCGATGCCGAAGGCCAATATCAAACCCTTTCCGGAACACCCTTTTTAAAGGACGATCTGCCCGTCGTCGAATTCGCTTTGTCCGGAAATAACCGGCCATCGGGAAGAACAAAGACGGGGGCAAAAGCTATTCCGCCTGCTTCCCGCTGGTTCACGGAAGTGAGCCAGGTGGACGGATTGCCTCTCTGGGTGGTGGGTCAGGTTTCAAAACAGTCTATTTTCAGCCCCGTGTGGCGAATCAAGCTGGAGTCGGTCTTTTTCCTGTTGTTTGGGATTTTGTGGGCAATTGTTGGCGCGCTTTATTTCGCAAAGCGCATTACGGTTCCGCTACAACACTTTGCAAAATCGGCTACTGAAATTGCAAGAGGCGATTTCACGCAAAAAATAGACATCCAATCCAAGGATGAAATTGGCCGCCTGGCCAAAATATTCAATTACATGATGGTTGAATTGCGCCGCCTGAATGAGATGAATCTCAATCAGATTATTTCAGAGCGCGCAAAAACCCGTGCCATAATCAAAAACATTGCCGATGGTGTTATCGTAACCGATCCCCGGGGAAAAATCATGATGATTAATGCGGCTATCGAGGATTGGTTTCAAATTGACGAGCGGCAAATAGTGGATCAGCCTCTGGATCGGGTTCTTCCCAATAAACATTTGGAAGAACTCATGCATGAGATGAATCAGGACCCCGAGTTAAAATCCTTTACGCGGGAATTTTCTGTGAAACTGCCCGGCCAGAGAAAGGAAAGCGTTTTTCAGGCCCGTTCCAGCTGGGTAGATGATCACGACGGGCATAAAATCGCGGCGGTTACCATTCTTCGGGACATCACGCGGGAAAAAGAAGTGGATCGCATGAAAACGGAGCTTGTATCACTGGTGGCTCACGAGCTGCGGTCGCCGCTGACATCGATTTCCGGATTCGCTGAACTTTTACTGGATACCCCGTTGAATGACGACAGCATGTATGAATATTCCAAGATTATCAAGCAGGAATCGGACCGGCTTTCGGATCTGGTCAACAAATTTCTGGATTTGACCAAAATCGAGGCGGGAAGAATTGATTTTCATCCGCAATTGCTTCGCCTGAACGAATTGATTGAAGGGATTCTTTACATCGCCAGCAGCCATGCACAGACAAAAGGCATTACGCTGGATGTGAATTTGCCCGATGAGATCCATCCGGTTTTAGCCGATTCCAAGCTAATGTCAGAGGTTGTTCTGAATCTGCTTTCGAATGCCATCAAATACAGTCCTTCCGGCACAAAAGTGACAATAAGCGTCAGGGAAGAGGATACCGGCGTTGTTATTGAAGTGAGTGATCAGGGATATGGAATTCCTCCAAAATATCGGGAGAGGATTTTTGATAAATTTTTTCGCATAAAAGACGAAGCCGCTCAGGACGAAAAGGGCACGGGATTGGGCTTGTCTTTGGTGAAAGAAATTGTGGAATTACACAGGGGCATCATTCTCGTGGAAAGTGAGGTGGGCCGGGGATCAACCTTTCGGGTGGTCTTGCCCTGGCCGCATGAGAAAGACTCAGGGGATGGGAAAGCGGAGAAACGGAATCGAATGGCCCATCCGGTCATTCACTGAACGAAGTGTGAACGTGAGGAGAGTCGAAATCAATGCCCAAATGGAAAATCCTTCTGGTTGAAGATAACGTCGACCATGCCGAACTGACGGAAATTGCTTTAAAACAGGCTATTTCTGGACTGATACTAACGAAAGCCTTCTCGGCAAAATCCTGTCTGTCCGTTTTGGAACAGGACTCTTTCGATACCATTATCCTGGATTATTCTCTTCCCGACAAAAATGGCCTGGCTGTTCTCGAAGAAATAAAGAGAATGGGGATTCAGACCCCGATTATCGTTGTCACCGGCATGGGGAGCGAAGTGATCGCTGTTAAAGCGATCAAAAAGGGGGCCTATGATTATCTGATTAAGTCGGAAGGCTACCTTGTAACCCTTCCCGTAACCATCCAGAAGGTATTGAAAAGCAAAGGACTCGAGGAACGGTTGGATGAAACGGAGCAGCGTTACAAGGATCTGGTTGAAAATGCCAACGATGGAATTTACGTGTTGGACAAAAAGGGCCGTTTTGTTCTGGTCAACAACAAAATTATTACGATTACGGGTTATTCCCGAAAAGAGCTTTTGAAGATGCACTTCAGACATGTGATTGCCCTGGAAGAAAGAAACCGATGGTCACGATTGGTCAGGAAACTTCAAAAAAAGGGCAGCTTGGATCATATCCGAACGCTGGTCCGAACCAAGAGTGGTGAAAAAATTCATATTGAGCTTAATATTTCTCCGGTTTTCAAGAACGGAGAAGTAAATGGATATCAGGGAATTGCCCGGGACATTACCTCTCAGATGCAAACGGAGAAAGAAATCCGGAAGCAAAGTGAAGAATTAAAAAAATTAAATGAGGAACTCAAAAAGAAAAATAAAGAATTGGAAGAGATTAACCGCCTGAAATCCCAGTTTGTTTCAAATGTCAGTCACGAGTTGCGAACCCCCCTAAACGGAGTCCTCGGCTATGCTGAACTCCTGCGCGATGGAATTTACGGAACGGTAAATGATGAACAACAAAAAGCGCTTCAAAATATTATTGCCTCAGGAAACCACCTGCTGGATCTCATCAATGAAATACTGGATTTTTCCAGACTGCAAAACGGTCGGATGAAATTCTACAAAGAGGTCTGCTCAATTTACAACATCATTGATGCAGTGGAAGCGACGGTAAAACCCATGCTTCAAAATCTGCCAATTGAACTGAACATCCAGTTGGCTCCCGATTTGCCCGATGTTTATGTGGATTCCCAGAAAATTTATCAGGTTTTTATCAATATCGTGGGCAATGCCATGAAATTTACTCAGAAAGGAGAAATTGAGATTAGAGGCCGTCTGGAAGGCTCCGAAATCCTATTTTCCGTTCGGGATACCGGTATTGGTATTGCCAAGGAAGACATTCCGCTGATTTTTGAGGAGTTTCGCCAATTGGATGGATCCAATACCAGGCGGTACGGCGGAACCGGGATTGGTTTGAGTCTCGCCAAACAACTGCTGGAATCGCACGATGGCCGGATTTGGGTGGAATCGGATATCGGCAAGGGGTCGACATTTTATTTTACACTGCCCATAATTCATGCCGGTTTAGAAAAAACAGGCCGTTCATCTGATTCTCCCCCAACAATTTCATTGCAAAAATTGTATTCATGAGTTTATTGAGTGCTCTTTTACCGGCATGCAGGCTATCAACACAAACGGGCAGCGAAAAATTGCATGTAGTTGATAAAAATATTTCGCCTTATTCTTTGGAGAATGAAAAGCGATGGAAAAAATACATCAAAAAAAATCAATTCTTTTGATTGATGATGATCCCGATATGCAAGATATCGGACGCATCATTATTCGAAAAGCCGGCTATAATTTTATTGAAGCCAGGAATGCGGAGGAGGGATTCGAAAAAATCCAATCTCATCATCCCAACCTGGTTCTTCTGGATTACATGATGCCTGAAATGCGGGGGGATGAATTTTTCAATCGTTTTGTAACCGATGAAAAATACAGGAGATTCCGGGATATTCCCATAATTATGTTAACGGCCCGGGGCGACAACGGAATTGACCGTGTCTCCATGTTTGAAAAAGGGCTGGCAGCCTTTTTGATTAAGCCCTTTGGCCATCGAGAGCTCATTAATGTCATTGAAAATGTACTCCAGCTGAATGACGTCCGCAGACAGAATATGGCCCTTCAGGAAGAAATTCGGCAGACTGAATACAAGTATCGGGATCTTATTGAAAACGCAAATGATCTGATTTTTACCCTTGATGAAAAGGGGTATTTTAAATTTGTGAATACTCAACTTGAGCCCCTAACCGGCTATTCTGAGGAGGAATGGAAAAATCAATCCGTCTTTGATGTCGTTTTCCCGGAAGATCGCGAAATAGTGATACAAGCGTTTCAAGAGTGTCTCTTTGGAAATTGCCGCACGGTGGAATTTCGGATTCAACACAAAATGGGAGGAATTCATTATTTTTCTGCCAATTTAAATCCCATTCGGGGTGGAGAAGCAATTGACGGTGTCGTGGGCATTGCCCGTGATATTACCGATCGTATCAAGTTGGAAGAGCAGATTGTTGAACTGAAGAATTTTAATGAAAGCATTATCAAAAGCATTGGTTCGGGTTTGATAACGGTGGATTTAGACCGGAAAATAACCTACTTCAATACGGGCGCCGAAAAAATCCTCAAAATATCTCAAAACGAGGTGATTGGAAAAGCCGTCGATGATATCTTCCCTCAAAGTGAAATTGAAAAGCTTCTGCCAAAAGATTCGGGGGGGAATACCTCTCTTCTGAATCGCGAGATGGAAATGACCAATAAGCAGGGCGAAAAGATTTTTATCGGCTTTTCGAACACCCCCTGGGTTGACAATAATAATCAAAAAATGGGAACCATTATTAGTTTTCGCGATATTTCCGAGATTAAACGCCTGCAGGTTGAAATGATCCGAATGGACCGGCTGGCATCACTGGGAGTGCTGGCATCCGGAATTGCGCATGAGATTCGGAATCCATTGGCCGGGATTAAAACTATGGCGCAGACACTCGAAGAAGAGATCGATCCCCAGGATTCGCGCCGCGAATATTTATCCCGGATTATTCGTCAGGTGAACCGCCTGGATGAACTTCTGAAGGCCTTTTTCTCCTATGCCCGGCCCAGGCCCCCTATCAAAAAATGGCACAATCTGGAGGATATTATTCACGAAGTCACCGTTTTGCTGAACAAGAAAATTACATCCTCCAAAATTGATTTTAAAGAAAATTACCAGGAAAAATTACCCCGTGTCTTTGTCGATTTGAACCAAATTCAACAGGTATTTATTAATTTGATTTTGAATGCCGTGGACGCCATGCCCGATGGCGGAGAGTTAATAATCAGTGCCAGAGCAAAAAAAACCCGGCTGGAGGCGGTGGACCGCAGACGCAAGAATTTTAAAAATCGAAAAAAGGAAATGCTTTTTACCGAAGTCAGCGTTAAGGATACGGGTATTGGAATTAAAAAAGATCATCTGGAAGCGATATTTGATCCGTTTTTTACCACAAAATCCCAGGGCACGGGTCTGGGACTTTCAATCGTCTATCGTATTCTGGAAGAACACGGGGGAAGCATCAAGGTAACCAGCGAATTAAATAAGGGTACGATTTTTACTTTACTATTACCTGCGGAGGAATAATTGGGAGAGGCATCGATACTTGTTGTCGAGGATAATGAAGATTTATGCACCGCTGTTGCTTACAATTTAAGAAAAAAGGGGTATGACGTTGAAACCGCCTTTTCCGGAGAAGAGGCGCTTGAAAAAGCCAGCAGAAAAATTCTTGATCTCGTCCTATTGGATATCAATCTGCCGGGAATCGATGGCATTCACGTTTTGAGCAAGCTAAAGGCGCATGATCCCGATTTGCTGGTGATCATGATTACAGCCTACGGAGATTTGACACATGCCATTTCTGCCATGCAGGCCGGAGCCTACGATTACCTGACGAAACCGTTTGAATTGGAAGAGCTTCGTTTGAAGGTTGACAAGGCCTTGGAAACCCAGCGTTTGCGCCGGGAGGTTAATCAATTCCGCCGGCAGCAAATGGACGATCCCATTAGGGGAATTTATGGCCATAGTCCCAAAATTCAGGAGGTTAAGAACCTTATTTCGCTGGTTGCGCAAACGCCCCGAACCTCCGTCCTAATTCAGGGCGAAAGCGGGACGGGCAAAGAACTGGTTGCCAATGCTATTCACTATGCCAGTAACCGGAGAAACAAACCCCTGGTTAAAATCAATTGCAGTGCCATTCCCGACAATCTGATTGAAAGCGAATTGTTCGGCCACGAAAAGGGGGCATTTACGGATGCCAAAATACTCAAAAAGGGGATTTTTGAAATTGCAAACGGCGGGACCCTTTTTCTGGATGAGGTGTCCAGCCTGAAGCTGAATTTGCAGCCCAAATTGCTCCGGATTTTGGAAACCCAAACCCTGCGCCGGGTGGGCGGCACGGTGGATATTCCGGTAGATGTGAGAATTGTTACGGCCACCAACAAGAATCTCGAAGACAGCGTAAAGGACGGGGAATTCCGGGAGGACCTATTTTATCGCCTGAAAGTAATGGTAATAGACGTGCCCCCCCTGCGTGACCGCAAGGAGGATATTCTGCCGCTCGCCAAATTGTTCTTGGACGTGAATAATCGGGAGTTCAATAAGGACATCAAAGGCATTTCTCCGGAAGCAGAAAAGGTACTGCTGTATTATTCCTGGCCCGGGAATGTGAGGGAGTTAAAAAATGTAATTGAACGAGCCAGTATTTTGTGCCAAAAGGATTGGCTGGAGCCGGAACATCTTCCCCTGGAACTTCAAACGGAAAGCGAATCTACACACGTGGAAACGGAATCCGATTATTCGGCGGGTTTTTCTTTGGATGAAATGGAAAAGCGGCACATTCTGCATGTTTTGAAACAGAACAAGAACAATAAATCGAAAACGGCCCGGATACTGGGTATCTCCCGATCAACCCTTCGCGAAAAACTCCGACAATATGGACTTCTGACGGAGAATAGCGAAGATTAGCGTGCCCTTTTCAGTCCCCAATTTTGTATGGGGTGTCGTTTTCAGAGCGCCCCTTTTTCATTGGTAAATTCTCTTTCCTCCAGTGCTTTTATCAATTTATCGTAGATTCCGTCAAATGAACCGTTCGACATAACCAGAATTTGATCACCAGGGTGCACACGCTCCAGCAGCCAATCGATAATTTCTTCCACCGAATCGGAATACATGGCCGGCTTGCCCATTTTTTTCAGTTCCGCTACAATCTGTTCCCGATCCAATTTTTCATCATCTTTAAGCAAGTGGGGCCGGTTGATTTTCCCTATTGCAACCCCATGGGCCTTCTCAAATGCCAGAGGAAAGTCCTTCTGAAAAATATTGCGGCGGGTGGTGTTGGTTCGCGGCTCAAAAAGTGCCCACACCCGCTGTTCCGGGAAGCGGGCCACAAGCCCCTCCAGCGTTTCCCGAATAGCCGTAGGATGGTGAGCAAAATCATCGTAAATGGTAATGTCCTGGAGGATTCCCTTAACCTCAAGGCGTCTCTTAACGCCCTGAAATGAGTTAAAGGCGTCCTGAATCGTATCATTTGAAATGTTCAGATGTTTGGCAACAATAATGACGCCTGCTGCATTCAGCGCACTGTGGTGCCCGGTGAGGGGAAGATAGAATTCGCTCACCGCCTGATCGTTTCTGGAAATGGAAAAGGAAATCCCTTCCCGGGAGGGCCGGAGATTTTCAATACGCCAGTCAACATCACTGCGGAATCCAAAGGATTCCACCGGGGCAAAGGATTTTTGTGCCAGCTCACGCACAATGGGGTCATCGCCGTTGATGACCAGAAGGCCGTTTCGTGGAATCAAATTAATCAGGCGGCTGAAGGTAAGCTTAATGTCCTCGATAGAACGGAAAATATCGGCGTGATCAAATTCAATATTGTTGATGATCGTTATTTCGGGAAGATAGTGCAAAAACTTGGAGCGTTTGTCGAAAAAGGCGGTATCGTACTCATCGCCTTCGATAACGAAGTAGGGGCCGTCTTCAATTTTCATACCTTTGCCAAAATTTCTTGGGATCCCTCCAATGAGAAAACTGGGTTTGAGCTGAGCCACCTCCAGCACCCAGGAGAGCAAAGAGGTCGTGGTGGTTTTCCCGTGCGTTCCGGAAACCACAATGGAATCCTTTCCGCGGATGAAAAACTCGCGAATAACGTCGGGCAGAGAAAGATAGAAGTATTTTTTTTCAAGCACGGCTTCTGCTTCGGGATTTCCACGGGAAATGGCGTTTCCGATCACAACCAGATCAGGTGCCGGATCCAGATTGGATTCCCGGTAGCCTTCGGCAGGAGAAATATCGTTTTTTTGCAAGAAGGTGCTCATCGGAGGATAGACGTTTTCGTCTGATCCGGTCACCCGGTACCCCATTTTTTTCAGCTGAACAGCCACATTGGCCATGGCTGTACCGCAAATGCCGATAAAATGAATGGAACGGACACTGTCTTTAATCATTTGGAAATCCCTATTTATGCTGAGTGCTGTTTTTTATCTGTGGTTCTCTTTTTTCTTTCTCTGAGGTTCCCTGTGTCACTCTTTTTTTTCGGTTACACGGAGTACCACAGAGAGAGTAAAAGGCCTGATTCTGACTTTCGGTTAAATCTTTCCTGTGCCTTTTCAAAATAGAAAAAAAATCATGGGAAATCAAGGGAAAATCACTGTGGTTTGGTTCAAAACAGGGGATTGTCTGATGCGGAAAACAGTCAAACGGATCCAAACTCCCGCCATCGACGAAAGTCTTCGGGTTTCGTCATTCCTCGGTAGATTAAACAATTAGGTCTGATCAGCATTTGGCCGTCCCGACGAGTTTCCAGGGCATGCCGCCATGCACGGCTGCCTCTGCCATAGAGCCAGTGCTCTTTTCCACTGCTCATTTATTCCATCCAAGAATGGATCTCTTTTTTTATTTTATCCAAATTGGATAATTTAAAACTTCGTTTACCATTATAGTAGCGCATAAGCTCGTCCGGAGACATGGTATGTCTTCTTCCTTTTATTTTCCATAAAATCTTTTCACGCCTCAAAAGTTCATGAAGAAAGGTTTTATTCACAATGCCAGGTATTCCAATGACCAGTTTGAACTTTTCCAAAGGCTTGTAAAAGACCATTCCTGTAAAAACATCCTGGTACGTTAGATTTTGCTTATCAGGATAATAATCAAAAGAGTCCTTACCAAAAGGGCTGTTTCTGAGATTAAAGCCAATATCGTCTACTGAAGCAAGCTGAAAGGCCGCGTCCCATTTGCCCCGTTGAATTGCAGAATAGGGAGGATTAGTATATACCATATAATTATTCACCAGAACATTTGCAATACGTCCGCGGTATTTCTGAAATAAAAACCGGCCGGTATTGTAGGCTTTGGGATCAAAGGAATCATTAAATGCGTGTCTGTAGTTCATAATAATGAGAGCCTTTTTTCGCCGGGAATGTGCATACAGTGAATCGTAGGTATCAATGATTTGTGCCGCCATAATGCTGTCCCGAACATTTTTTTTGCCGTTTCTTATGAGCCTTTGCCAGAAATCCTTTAGATCATCTTCATTCTTCACCCAATCCCAATTGAACGGAACATCCGATGGATAGAAATTAATTTTCATCTCAGCGGGTAAATTACGGTTGACGGCATAAAATTCCTTCAAAAAGTAGTGATAATTGTACTTTTCCCATAGCGGCCAAACAACGGCATTTCTTTGAAAATACAGGAGTTTCTCTTCTACTTCATTTTCGGATAGACGATCATTATGCATGAAACGATTTAACTCAGGATTAAGTGTGCTGACCCCTACCTCCGTAAAAACATGCCCCACATTCTTTACGAAGTAAGGATCCCGGAGAATCGACAAATAAAGATCATATTGGGTAATATCCCTGTGATCACGTTCGCAGATCATAACAAGATCATATTTTTTGAAGAGATTTAGAATATAATCCTTGGCCGTTGTTTCTTGATTTTTGATAAAATCAACATAAGGCTGAATGGATTGTCCGGGTGAAGTCTGTAAAGAATGAGGGGCCGCCGCCATAAAGACTGAAAAAAACAAAATGAGGAATGCAATTTTCATTTTTGTCATCCTCCGTTTATGTGGTGACATTCAAATGATACCGACCCGATCAGCCCCGAATGAATTGACCGAGCCTCTTACAAGACAGTTTTGTCTCTTTTAGGAACCCCAGTGAATGCCGTCAGGATTTGTTTGTACCGGAGATTGCAATACGTTACTATCTACGGTTGCCGTTCTGCGTTTGTTTCAAAATGAGGCGGAATATCTCTTAAAACGGCTGGTTTAGCGGGTGCCTGCCCGCGCTGATGACTTTTCAACGGAGCCGCTGCTCCCGGCAATCTCTCCATTAAAGCCGGTGTTGAACGGAGCCCTGTTTGCTGTGGTGCCGATTCTTCGTCATAAAAAATGCACTTTTTTACGCAGGCGAAGCCGTGCGAGGGAAGAATAAAGTCATCCCCCAAAATCCTTCTTGACAATACCGGTTGTTTTTCTTAAATTGTGAGGAATTTTGGAAAACCACGGGTACCTCATTTTACCAGAACCACATAAGGATTAGAACGCATGACCGTTCGTTTTCCCATTGGAATGCCTCTTTTTCTGATTGTTTCCGCTCTTTTTTGGTTGGCGCAATCGATTGATCCGACCGCCGCTCAACCCCTTTCTCCAAAACGCGAGGCACACATCCAAGGGCTTCTTTCTCAAATGACGCTTCGGGAAAAGATTTCACTCATGTCCGGGAAAGACGGCATGAGCAGCCATGGCATTCCCCGTCTGAATATTCCGGCGCTGCAAATGGCCAACGGTCCCCTGGGTGTGGGAGGCGTACCCGCCACTTATTTTGGCGCGGGCATTTCCTTTGCGGCCACCTGGGACACCTCTTTGATTTACCGCGTCGGGCAGGCCATTGGCGGGGAGGCCCGGCACTATGGCAAGCAAATCATTTTGGGCCCCTGCGTGAATATCCAGAGGCTTCCCATTGGCGGGCGCAATTTTGAAAGCTATTCGGAGGATCCCTTTCTTTCTGCTCAGATGGCTGTGGCCTGGATTTCCGGTGTGCAAAGCCAGAAGGTTGCGGCCTGTGTGAAACATTTCGTTTGCAATGATCAGGAGTTCCAGCGAAACGATGTCAATGTGGTGGTGGATGAACGCACCCTTCGTGAAATCTATCTGCCGCCGTTCAGGGCGGCCGTTCAAAAAGCGCACGCCCTCACCGTGATGGCCGCTTACAATCGTGTGAACGGATATTATGCCACGGCCAATCGCCGCCTGTTAACGGACATCCTTAAGAAGGAATGGGGATTTTCCGGTTTGGTCATGTCCGATTGGGACGCCACACACAGCACGGTGGGGGCGGCTCTGGCCGGTTTGGACATGGAGATGCCCGGCCCGCCCCGCTTTTTTGGTGATTCGCTCGCCGCCGCTGTCAGGGATGGGCGCGTTCCCCGGACGGTTATCGATGAGCATGCCCGGCGCATCCTGCGTGTAATGGCCCGCCTTGGTCTATTGGACGAAAACACGTCCCCAAAATCTCTGCCGCTGGATACACTGGCTCACCGGAAACTGGCCCGCGAGGTGGCCGAGGAATCCGTTGTGCTGCTCAAAAATCAAAATCACCAGCTGCCCCTGAATCGGGCCAAAATTAAATCACTGGCCTTAATCGGCCCCTGGGCAGAAGAAGCCTATCTGGCAGGCGGAGGAAGTTCTTCCATCACCCCGTTTCGTTCCCAATCGCTGGTTCAGGCTTTTCGGCAAAAATTGGGTTCGCACGTTCAAATCCGCTCCCTCAAAGCCGTGACCTTTGTTCAGGAGTACCCGGCCGTTCCGTCCCGGTTTCTTTTGCCTCCGGAGGGAATGAAGGGCCTTCATGGTGTCAAGGGCGAGTATTTTAACAATCTTCATCTTAAGGGCAAACCGGTAATCACCCGTCTGGACCGTGCGATCAATTTTAATTGGGGCAAGGGCTCTCCGGATAAAGCGGTGCATCCCGACCGTTTTTCGGCACGCTGGACGGGAAAATTGGTACCTCCCAAGAGCGGTTTTTACCGGCTTGGCGTAAAGAGCAACGACGGAAGCCGGTTGTTTGTGAACGGGAAACTATTCGTCAATAATTGGGGAAACCACGATTTTCAACTTCGCAGCAAACGGATTTTTTTGGAGAAAGGAAAACCGGTTGCCATTAAGGTAGAGTATTTTGAGGTGGGAAATGTGGCCGGGGTGCGGTTGGAGTGGGAACCAGACGCGCCGGAAACCATTGACCCCCGTGCGCTTACGCTGGCCGGGCAATCGGATGTGGCGATCTTGTGCGTGGGACTCAATCACTCATTTGAGGGTGAGGGATTGGACCGGGCCGGAATGGACCTGCCCGGGGCACAAAACAAACTGATCCGGGAGGTAGCCCGGGTTCAAAAGCACACGATTGTGCTGCTTTTCGGAGGAACGCCGGTTACGATGACGAGCTGGGTGGATTCCGTACCGGCCATTCTGGACGCCTTTTATCCGGGGCAGGAGGGAGCCGCGGCGATTGTCGACATTCTTTTGGGTGACGCCAATCCGTCGGGGAAGCTTCCGGTGACCTTTCCGGCGGCCTACAAGGACAACCCCACATTTCCCTTCTTTCCGGGAACCAATGACCGGCTGGTTTACGGGGAGAAAATTTGGGTTGGATACCGCTATTACGACACCCGAAATATCGAGCCCCTGTTTCCGTTTGGGTTTGGGTTGTCGTACACACACTTTACCTACAGCGATCTAAACCTGAGCACGCACAACCTGCACTCAGATGAAAGTCTGCGCGTGAACCTGAATGTAACCAATTCAGGTAAAAGGGCAGGCGACGAGGTTGTCCAACTTTATGTCCGCGATGAAAAGGCCCGTGTTCCAAGGGAGTTCAAGGCTCTGAAAGGATTCAGCCGTGTCCACCTGTTGCCAGGGGAAACCAAAGCGGTGCATTTTAAAATCTCGCCACGCGATCTGGCTTTCTATGATGTTGGAAGCAAACGCTGGGTAACGGAACCCGGCTGGTTTCAAGTACGCGTGGGGAGCTCTTCCCGTGACATTCGCCTGACAAGGCGGTTTCGGTTAGAAAAATGAGGTAAAGAGTCAAACTTGAATTTTTTCGCCGCGAATGCGTGAATGAAATAAATCCCTGCATCAACAATAACTAATCCGGAGGAAAAAAGGCATGTTGAAAAAAGCACGTTTACTTGTGGTTGTTTTCTGGGTTTTATCGGGTCTGGTTTTAGCGAAAGGCCCGGACGTACCTCTGTACAAAAACAGCAAAGCACCCGTGGAGGCGCGGGTTAAGGATTTGCTTTCCCGAATGACGCTGGCGGAAAAGGTGGATCTGGTCGGAGGAAACGGTTTCACCACGAAAAGGAATGTCCGGCTGTGCATCCCCCAGTTCATCATGACGGACGGTCCGCTGGGTCCAAACGGACGGGGACACGCCACAAATTATTCGGCCATGATCAATCTGGCGGCCACGTTTGACGTGCCGCTGATGGCAAAGGTGGCGGAAAACATCGGCGAAGAGGTGCGTATCCTGGGGCGGAATATGCTTCTGGGCCCCTGTATCAACATTGCCCGTGTGCCGCAGGGCGGCCGCACGTTTGAGGGATTTGGCGAAGACCCCTTCCTGGTGTCCCGAATGACGGTGGCGTACGTGAAAGGCGTCCAGAGCAAACATGTGATCACCTGCACCAAGCATTATGTGGCCAACAATCAGGAATGGAACCGATTTGATGTGAGTGCTGAGCTAAGCGAGCGGGCGCTTCGGGAAATCTATCTGCCGGCATTTAAGGCCGCCGTACAAGAGGCTGGCGGCTGGACGATTATGGGCGCTTACAATCGGATCCGCGGGACCTACGCCTGCGAAAACAAATACCTGCTGACTGATATTTTGAAAAACGAATGGGGATTTCGGGGCGTTGCGGTGACCGATTGGGGAGCCTCTCATTCCACCGTGCAGATGGCCAACGCCGGACTCGATCTGGAAATGCCCACCGGGAAATACTACGGCGAGAAGTTACTCAAGGCCGTTCAAGAGGGAAAGGTTTCGGAATCGACCCTGAATGACAAGGTGAGGCGGATTTTGCGGGTCATGTTTAAGGCAGGACTTTTTGATGAAAATATCATGGCTTACGGCGGTTTTGACGATACCCCCGAACGCCGGGCCCTGGCAAGAAAGGTGGCACAGGAGAGCATTGTACTTCTGAAAAATCAGAACCACATACTGCCCCTCAGGAAAGATCACATCACATCGATTGCCGTGATCGGCCCCAACGGGGATGTGGCCCGAATGCACGGCGGCGGAAGCGGCTCGTTGACCGGCAATTACGGAATCTCTCCGCTGGAGGGCATTCGGAAAAAGGTTGGCAATAAAATCACCGTGAAATTTGAACGGGGCGTTGAGCAAAAAGTAACGACGCTTCCCATCGTGGGCCCCGAATACTACCGTCTGCCCAACGGAAATCCCGGAATCTACGCCGAATATTTCAACAACCGCGATCTTGAGGGAAAGCCTGCGCTGACGCGCGTGGAAAAAGCGATCGATTTCGATTGGGGCTACGGCGGAGAACGGGATCCGGAGCACCTGGGTTCGCCCGATCCAAAGATCATTCGCCTGGACAAATGGTCGGCGCGCTGGACGGGGCAATTCAAATCCCCGGGAAATGGCTGGTACTACATTGGACTGAAAACGGACAACGGCGTTCGCCTTTTTTTGAATGGCAAAAAAATCATCGATTCCTGGATCGATTCAAGACCCGGGAAATTTAAAATCACCAAATACAGATTTGAAAAGGGCAAGTGGTACAAGATTCGGGTGGACTTCTATGAAAATGTGGGAAGCTGCCAGGCAAAACTGGGTCTGGCGCCCTATCATCCGACGAACTATTTGAAAAATGCTGTGAATCTGGCGCAACACTCGGATGTGGCCGTTTTGTGCATGGGCCTGAATGCTGAAATGGAAGGGGAGTCGGTGGATCGGGACAGCCTGCCGCTGCCAGCGGAACAGGAGCGGCTGATTCGAAGGGTGGCGGCGGTGAATAAGAATACCATCGTAGTCCTGAACAATGCCACTCCCATTTTGATGAACCGCTGGATAAACGCGGTTCCGGCCATCATCGACGCCCTTTACCCGGGGCAGGAAGGAGGAAACGCCCTGGCCGACATTCTGTTTGGGGATGTGAGTCCATCGGGGCGCTTGCCGTTGACTTTTCCCAAACGCTGGGAAGACACACCCGTGCATGATTCGTACCCGGGGAAGAAAGATGTGGCGTATTACAAGGAAGGTATTTTTGTGGGGTATCGTTACTACGACAAGAAAAACATCGAACCGCTTTTCCCGTTTGGGTACGGACTTTCGTACACCACATTTTCGTACAGCGATCTTCGCATTTCACCCCAAAAAATCGGCCAAAAGGACACGGTCCGGGTGCAGCTTCAAGTAAAAAATACGGGACAAGTAGCCGGAGACGAGGTGGTTCAGCTGTATGTGCATGATGTAAAAGCCAGTGTTCCGCGGGAGGTAAAGGCCCTAAAGGGATTTGCCAGGGTGAGTCTCAAGCCGGGTGAAACCAAGCGGGTAACCTTTAAATTAAATAAAAAACACCTGTCGTTTTACGATCCCAACGCCAAAAAGTGGGTGGCGGAACCGGGCTGGTTTGAGGTGTTGATCGGAGGTTCATCACGGGATATTCGGTTGAAAGGGAAGTTTCTGCTGAAGTAGATTGTAAGAACAATTCACGTAGGGGCGATTCATGAATTGCCTTTATATGAATTGCCCCTGCAGCAGGAATCAATGTCCCCGGCACCTTTGGAGCGCCGGGGACGTTAAAAATCAGGATTGAAAACTGGCGACTGCGCGGTCTGCATTTTCAAAAGTTTCAAAAATAGTAATCAATTTTGTAATCATAAAGAGGTTCTTAATTTTCTCGGTGGCGCCTGAAATCTTCATTTTCCCACCCGCGTTTTGGGTAGAGGTCAAACAGGCCATAAGAATGCCCAGCCCGGAGCTGTTCATCCATTTCACCTTGCTTAGGTCGATTACGATTTTCTTGATTTTATCGTTGAGTAGACTTTTCACTTTTTCATGGACTTGCATTCCCTCAGGCCCACCCATGAGGTTTCCTTTGAGATAAAGAATAGCAACGTCTCCACGAATTTCTTCCTTAATCTGCATGTGAGGCTTCCTCCTTGTTTATGGGGTTTTGATGATCAATAAAAGGCAATTGTTAGAATTCCATCAGGAAATGAAATGATAGTTGATTTAATTTACCACAAATTTGATAGTGATGCAATAATAAAATGATGAATTTCTGCATTTATGAAAGCCGAAGGCAATCTATTTCTTACCGGATTTATATTTGGTTAATACAATCTCCGTTCCATCCGGAGAAAAATTAAATGTAATATCATCCATAAGAGATTTCAGAATCAGAATGCCGCGTCCGTTTTCCCGCATAATATTTTCGGGTGCCAATGGATTATGAATAGAATGAAGATGAAATCCCTTTCCCTGATCCTTTACGTGGATCACAATTCGATCGTTTAAACCCTCTACCGTGATCTGAACGGTTTTTTTTGGGTCATTTTTGTTCCCGTGAATGATTGCGTTGGTAATGGCCTCTGTGGCTGCAATCACAATGTTGTCCCGGTTTTTCGGGCAGTACCGGAGATTAATGAGAGCCTTTTCAATAAATAGAGCGGCTTCCTCAATTTTGTCCAATTGACTGGCCAGTGTTAGACTATATTTTTTCATAAAGGTTTTTGTAGCCGTCTTATCCTAAAAATTCATTGGCCGCAAAGCCACAAAAGCACAAAGGTCTGATAAACAAAAGGATAAATAAGTATTCATTGAAACGGAAAATATTTAAATCGAACTGAGTGTCAAATAGCCAATTACTTTAGTTGTAAAAACCTTCGTGACTTAGAGTCTTCGTGGCGAAAATTATGAATGCAGGTTATTTAATCATTCTGTCTTCTTTTAAATATAGAGAAAAGTTTTAATCGATGCAAGCTCGAAAAGTCTCATTTAGAAATGCCACAGTGCCTGCAAATTAATCTGATTGATAAAATAGGGCTTTTCATCCCGGTTTTTTACACGGAGCGTGGAAATGGAGACAATCCCTTGTTTGCGCTGGGAACCCAACAGAAAGATTTTTAGAACCGGGCCGTAGCTTCTGAATCGCTTGGGTGCATTTGATCTTCGAATATTGTTTTGAATCATTTTGTATGGCCACTCTTTTCTAAAATAACCCTGAAAACCGCCAAAAACCCGAAATACCTGAAGAATGGGGAAATCCACCATAAGTGAGTAGTAATGATTTTGCCGGCTCAACAGGGGTTGTTCTGCAAACGCATCCCAGAATAAGCGCCCATTCTCTTCAAATTCAAGACGGTAGTAACCCGAAAGACGGGTTTGTCCAAACAGATTCCAGGAGACTGAATCGGTGACAGAAAACTCCCTGAACACATAACTTTTCACCTGCTGCATCACATACTCAAAATCGTAATCCGTGTAATTGGCGAGAACTTCTGCCCGCTGTTTGAAGGAAAATCCCGGAGAACGGGAAAATGCCAGATTTGAATAAATACGGAAGATTCGGTTCCAGTTGTTGTCGGCACTCTTTTGAGAAAACAGATACACAAGGTGCCGCAGCCGCACATTACCGCCAATTTTTATCTGAAAACCGGGTAAGAAAAGATGAGACCATTCGATTAAGTGAGTTGTTCGGAGTTCATCCCTGTCGTCAAAATTGGACGTATCTGGCGTGTCGTATTGCAGGCGGCTGATGGAGTTCTGGAAAATAAGGCTGTCTTGCGTTCCCCAATGCAGGGCGAGATCATGGCGAATTTCAAGCAGACGATTTTTATTGTCAGGGGTCCCTGGGATTCCGCTGAAAGGATTGGCTTGCATGGATCGGGAAAAGGTGTATGTTTCTGATTCATATACATAAAGCATTCCCAGGGTGGATCGTATAAACCGGTTTTTGAATTGAAGCTCGGTTTCCGAAGTAGCACCCAGATTTTCTCTTGTACGATTTCCTCCGGCAGCCGTTCGCAGCCGCTGGTTGATATAAGTGTCGCGCGAATAGAATGTGGAAATTTGTTTCATCTTCAAAGAGCTGGAAATCGGGTACACCAGATAATTCGAGAGCCTTCGGTTTTTTCCCCGCCTGGATTCCAGATCGCCCTTCATTGAAATGTAATAATCCCGCCGGGTATTGTAGAATTGAAAGGAAAGAGAGTCTATAGTCCCCGGATAAAACTCCCGGGCAATCTTGTAGCCGATTCCGAAATCGTAGTCCCGTCGTCGGCCCATTTCACTGCCCTGCCAATTCAGTCGAAATCGGTTCACGTATCCCTGCCAGGACGATGGCGTGAGTGTGGCATTTGTGAAATAATACAACCCTCTGTCCTGTTGGCCCTGACGCCGGTCCCATTTTTCTCCCAGAACACTCTTCAGGTGAATTTTTTTCAGAAGAGAGGTTTTCACGCCCCAGGAAATAAGGTGTGTTCTGGCGCTGTTTTCGTAACCGGTTTGTTTGTCAATATAGGTGGATGACGTGGTCTGAAAAACCTGGTCAATCGCCCGCCACAGGGGGGATTGGTATTCGAGAGACAATTGGGCGCTGTCCCGCCATTTATTTTGGGAAAAAGATGTGCGGAGCAAATTGCTGACGTAGTGATTTTGAATGGTCAATGATCGATGATTCGAGAATGTTTTTTGGTAATTAAGATTTTCTTTCCAGGTGTAGGATGTGTAATTTTGTTGAAAGTTCAGATTGATGTTTGGGGAAGACGTTTGAGAGAGTAGCGGCGACGTTAAACATCCCCAAAAAAGGGACCATGCCCATTTTCGTAATGCCCTAAATAGTGTATTCATGCTCGGTTAAGAACCGCGTTTTTCTTTTTGATTTTTGTTCTTCCGCAAGAACGAAAAAATCGTGTTTGTCTTTTCGCTTGTTTCGATGACTTGCGCTTTTTCCAATTCTTCCGGGTTAATGGCTCCGCCGGAAACAATTAACTTGATGGCCTCTTCAATGGACATGTTTAATTCAATAGTATCTTCCTTGGGGACAAAAAGCAAAAAGCCGGAGGTTGGATTGGGTGTGGTTGGAAGAAAAATACTGATCAGGTCTTTTGAGGAGTGGTTTTGAACTTCTCCCCGTGTATCTTGTGTCATAAACCCAATGGAATAAATGCCCTTCCGCGGATATTCAATGAGCACGGCTTTTCGAAAAACCTCTCCTTTGTCTGAAAACAGCGCCTCCACAATTTGTTTGAGTGTCATGTAGATGCTGTTAAAAAAGGGGATTTTACCCACAATCCAATTTCCAAGATCAAGCAATTTCCGGCCGATATAGAGCCTTGTGAGGATTCCAACCAGAATAATCAGTAGAATCATCACCAGGATGCCAATACCCGGGATGCGGTGATAATAGTTTGAGATTCCTAAAACCCGAACGAAAAGAAACTGGAGGATCCCGGCCATCCAGTTGTCAAAAACAATAAATATTTTCCAGAAGATGTAAATCGTTAAAACGATTGGCGTTAAAACAACAATTCCGGTCAAAAAGTACCGTTGGATTTTCTTAGAGAATTTCTGGCTCATGGTTTCACAAATTTTTCCAAATTAAAGGCGCATTATTTTTGTTTAAATTGAGACGAATCGCTGGACTTGGGAACCATTAGATAGATGGTTTCCCCCTTTTTGGCCAGTTTATACTTTTCACGGGCAATCTTTTCCTGATAAGCCGTATCTTGCGTCAATCTTGAAATCTGCTTGTGTAAATCTTCTTTTTGTTTTATTAATGCCTCAATTCGCTCCCGGCTTTCTTTTTCCTCTCGGTTAAGGCGGATTTGTGTAATGGCGCCATAGTCGCTGATTATGAAGTAATAAATGACAACAACTCCTATGGCAATCCAGAACATGGCCTTTAGAAACTGCGTGGTTGTTTTGTTTTTTTTGATTCGACGCTTTTGCAAGGATATCGTCCTGTTTGGGTTTGTAATGTCTCTATGGCCTGTGGAATGGCTTAAAAGAAATAACACAGAGAACCACAGAGAGAAAAAAGAACCACTAAGAAAAAAGTCTACAAACCTGCCGTCGCTCACGCGACTGATTCTCAAATGACCAAAAGAATCAGGGTTTATTTGGACACTACAAATATTGCATTTTCACGGGTTTCTTTCGTAAAACCCAATTTTTACCCGCCAATCTGGTGAAATGCCACAAGTTGTTCCCCCTATTGTGTTTTTCCGTCCCATTAGGGACGGCAGGTTTGTAGATTAAAAAAACAAAAAAGATTTGCCAGTCCCGTAGGGACGAAAGGTATTTTCCTAAAATATGAATTTGAATAGATATCGTTCATCATAAGGAACATGAAATTTATCCAAAAATTCAATATACTCTTCCCTGAATGTTTTCTTCCGATGGTGGTGCTGTTGATTTAAAATATATTTTACCACATTATCAATCTGCGAATGCGAATATGAAAATGCCCCAAATCCAGGTTGCCAATTAAATTTACCCAATACTAATTTATTCTCATTAATCCATTTTGAAGAATTGGCCTTTGCTGTTTGTACCAGATTTGAAATTGATTGATGAGGCTGCATTCCAATAAAGACATGAATATGATCGGGCATGCTGTTTATTGCAAGCATTTTGTGTTTATTGTTTTGAATAATTCCCGTCATGTATTGGTGCAGCCTTTCTCTCCAATTATCTTGTATTAGACTGAAGCGATTTTCCACAGCAAAAACAATATGAATATGGATTTGGGTGTACGTATTTGCCATTTCTTGGTTCCTTTGACAATGATCCCCGTGTCGTCCCTACGGGACTGTTTGTTTCGGGCTTTTGCTGTTGTCTACAAACCTGCCGTCGCTCACGCGACTGATTATCAAATGACCAACAGAATCAGGGTTTATTTGGACACTACAAATATTACATTTTCACGGGTTTCTTTCGCAAGAACAAAATTTCACCCATCAAGCCCAAAAAATGCCAGAAATATTCCCCATTGTGTTTCCGTCCCATTAGGGACGGCAGGTTTGTAGATTAGAAAAACAAAAAACATTTGCCAGTCCCATTAGGGACGAAAGGGTTGGGCCGGTTCAAATAAACCCGCCCAAACCCACAATAACCTGCAATACCCTAATGCTGTTGCTTGATAATTCCAATGCCGGGGAATTTGGCCACTTCACCCAATTCTTCTTCAATCCGAAGCAATTGGTTGTATTTTGCAATTCGCTCACTCCGACACAGAGACCCCGTTTTTAACATTCCCACATTTGTAGCGACCGCCAAATCGGCAATGGTGGTGTCTTCGGTTTCGCCTGACCGGTGGGAAATAACGGCCGTCCACCCGTTATTCTTTGTCATTTCAATGGCGGCCAGCGTTTCCGTCAGGGTGCCAATTTGGTTTAGTTTGATCAATACCGAATTGGTAATGCCCAGGTCAATTCCTTTTTGAATCCGTTCTGTATTGGTGACGAAAATATCATCTCCGACTAATTGAATTTTATCGCCCATTTTTTCTGTCATAATCTTCCACCCATCCCAATCATCTTCGGCCATTCCATCTTCAATCGAAACAATTGCGGGATATTTTTTAACGAGGGCCTGATAATAATCGACCAATTCCGCCGGGGTGAGTTCTTTTTTCTCCGACTTCAGAATGTACTTGTTTTTTTGTGCATCGTAAAACTCACTGGAAGCAGGGTCTAAGGCAATGTAGATATCTTTTCCGGGCTCGTAGCCGGCTTTTTCAATGGCCTGCAGAATGAACTGGATGGCTTCTTCATTGGATTTTAAATTTGGGGCAAACCCGCCTTCGTCTCCAACAGAGGTGCTGTGCCCTTTTTGTTTAAGAACCGACTTGAGTGTATGAAAAACCTCGGATGCGTAGCGATAGGCCTCGGCAAAGGTGGGTGCCCCGGCCGGGAAGATCATAAATTCTTGCAGGTCCACATTGTTGTCGGCGTGCACACCGCCGTTTAAAACATTCATCATGGGAACGGGAATTGTTCGGGCACTTACGCCGCCGATGTACTGGTATAGCGGAAGTTCAAAGGCTTCTGCCGCCGCTTTACAAACGGCCAGGGAAACCCCTAAAATGGCATTGGCTCCTAACCGGGCTTTGTTCGGGGTTCCGTCCAATTCAATCAGCAATTTATCAATAAACGCCTGGTCAGCCGCATCGTATCCAATAATTTCATCGGCAATAATTTCATTCACACTTTTTACCGCATTCAAGACACCTTTCCCATGAAACCGCTTGGGATCATTGTCCCGCAATTCAACGGCTTCGTGTTCTCCGGTAGAAGCACCTGAGGGAATGGCTGCTCTTCCCAGAATACCGCTTTCCAACAAAACATCTACTTCAATCGTAGGGTTGCCCCGCGAATCCAAAATTTCTCTGGCTGTTACATCAGCAATTGTTGTCATCCTAACCTCCTGTTAAGATTTTGTTTGAGTATTTTTGCTAACACTATATCGGTCTTTAACCTTTCACTATCTGCAGATAAGTCTGTTCCAAAAAGATTGCACCCGTCCGGTTTATAACATGATGGTATTGAAACCGGCGATAGTGAAAACGGTTCAATTTGTGTAATTGGTGGTTTTTTAAGGACACTCATAAAAGATATTAAAAAAAAGACGAATTTCAAATAAGAAATTCATCTTTTGGATAAAAAGGGATTCTTCTTGCGTGTTTCACAGACTCAGGAAGGAATGGGCTGTTTGCGCTTGGCTCAACAGAATAATGCCATAAAAATAGCCGTGAAGAGAAATCCGCTGAGCGCGCAAAACGAATTAACCACATCATTGTTGATCCATTTTTTTCCGCTTTCAAAAATAGTCTGGGTGTTGTTGCAGTGAAAACGTCTTTCTGTTATTTTATGACAAACGGAACAACGAAATTGGGCCTGGAGGGTGGCTCCAAAAAGACTGTCCACCAGACTGGCTCCGATGCCCGCCGCCGTAACCAGAAGAATAATCCGGATGGGCGATGAGAAAATGTGCGGGGCACTTGCAATTCCGACCCCGGCAATGAGAAGGGAGCCCAACAACGCTCCGAACAAGCCAACAGCCGAGATCCCGCCAGAGGTGCCGGGAATGACTTTTTTGAAGGTGGTAATCAGACGGGGTGCCCTGCCTGAAAGCACTCCAATTTCCGTAGCCCAGGTGTCGGCCGTTACGGCGGCCAACGA
Organism: Calditrichota bacterium; assembly: GCA_013151735.1. NCBI lineage: Bacteria > Pseudomonadati > Calditrichota > Calditrichota bacterium. The sequence continues at coordinate 30,071 of JAADHR010000022.1, forward strand.
TCCCAAATAAATGGCGTACCAGATGGGTTTCGGCCAGATGTACCATAAAATCATTGAGATACCGGCCATTCCTCCGTTGGCCAATACCTGAGCCCAGTCTCTTCGGGATGATTTTTCAAAGAGCAGATTGGATTCGGCCTTTCGGGATTTCCACAGCTTGGATAAAATGCTGGAGGTGATGAAAAAGGTCAGGATGGGAATAGCCCACAGCCAGCCGCCAATCCCGAAAATAAGCGTTCCCAGAAGAAAGAGAGAAACGGCGCCGCTGGCATCCAGAAATTGTGCCTTAAACGATAAAAATCCCACCAAAGCGGCCAGTCCCATGCCTACGGAAAACTGGGTAAGCAGATCCGGATGTGCAAGAGCCAGGTGCAGGACGAACGCGCCGGCCAGCGGTGCGGTGATGTTATCCGAACCGGCCCAGGAAAGGGTTTCGGTCACGGTGGAAAGGAGGGCGGTTAAAAAGGCGACCCACAGCAGGGTTGCCAACGGAACGGGTTGGGGTTGCAGAAACGTTAATCCCGCTATTACGAGAACGAATGTCGTCGTGGCAAACGTGAATGAGCCTTCAATCGATTTTTTATCACGGGTGATCCGGAAGGTATGTGCATGCCGGATGTTTTCTCCCGCAATTGCGGCAAAGGCATCAGAGAGCGCCAGAATAAGGGTTCCGATCTGGAGGATTTGCGGATAGTGATTCCAGAAAAGGAGGGCCATTAAAATAATGGAAAGGGGATAGAAAACGGTGCCGTAGGTTGTGCGTTCGGTCTCATGCATTCCCTTAAAAGCCTGGGCTTTTAGAGACATGGCGTTAATGATTGTAAAAATGCCAGCCAGGACAATCAGGGGGACATTGGTGCGAAAAATGTAGGGGGTGAAAAAAACAACAATCCCCGTGGCAATGTGAACGAATTTCCGTGTAACTTCCGGCGACCAGCCCAGGGCAGAGCGGGTTTTTTCCGCAATTCCGACAAACAGGAAAAGAATCAGAAATAAGCCGGCCAGATAAAGCCATTCCATCGTTGTGGGCATTTAGCGTCCTCCTTGTGTCCGAATCTAATTTTCGTTCAAACACTTCTTGTATTTTATCGTTCTTCAAATTAAATGTAATAATTTTTCGTTTTATGTCAAATAGAAAAAAGAGATTTTCTTGGGAGAGTGTAGCGGGCGAAGGGGTGTAAAAAATGAACCTTGCGAAGGTTTGAAACCTTCGCAAGGTCAATGGGGAGACGTTTATCAGAATTCTTTTGCGAAGTAGAAATAGCCGCCAAATGCATTGTCGGCATTATTACCCAGGCCCATGTCCGTTTTCCAGTAGTCTCCCGGCATCCACATTCCTGCCGTAAAGCCAAATGTGATGGTTTTTTTATAATTATAGGTTGCCAGAACAGACACTTCATTGCCCATGGCTGCATGTCCGTTGGAGGGGACCCAATTTCTTGCGTAGTTGTAGAAATCAAACCGAACACCCAGATCGCCAAGGGAAACCTTGGCATGGGCGTTAATAACATTCAGATTGGTCATGGTCAGGTTTCCGGGATCCAATCCGGCAAACCCATAGGCAGTGGTCATCAGATGAGCCGGACCAAATCCGGGCCAATCCTTATAAAAACCAAATGTAAAAGGCCCGTTTGTGGCCGATTCATAAAGCTCATTGTCGGTTTTGGTTGAGGTGTTGTCGCCGCTAAATTCGATAAAGGCACCGCCAAAACTGAGGGGTGATTTGGCAAGGGCATAATCGGCTTTTGTGACCAGGGCGTATCCCTTGTAGTTTTTGGCTGTTGCGGCATCGTTTGTTCCGCGCAGAAGGGTGTATTCACCCGTTAAATCCAATCCGCTTATCGGGCTTGCTTCCACCCGGGCACCCAGCCAGATGGGTTTGCTGGTTTGGGTCTTGTTGATGTTTTGCGGGCGCATCACACCGTACGCAGACACGTTCATTTTCCCGCCCATGGCATGATACGTTCCGTAGGCGGTCAGCAGATTAATATTTCCGGGGTACTGATCCGATTTGGTCGGATCGTAGCCGTTGTAGGTTGGAGCGCCGACATAGGCAATCCCATGGGATTGGGCCAGACGTGAGTAAAAGAAATCAACATCCAGCGGGCCCTTGTTGTACATGAGTTTGGCCTGAATGGCGCCGTCTTCTCCGCCGTCAAAAAATACGGTTCCGTCGCCGTAGAGAAGCCGCTCTTTTCCCATTCGAAATGAGAACGGCGAATCAAAAATATTGGAGACAGTTAGGTAACCCTGCAGAATTCGGACATCGGGATCCGTGTTTCCCTGCAAGTCCGTACCCCAATAGGGGTTGATGCCGTGTTGGCTCCAGGCACCGATCATGGTGTAAATTGAAACACCCTTGCCGAAATCAACGTTGTATTGGATGTCTCCGTGAATGTACATGTAAGAGTTTCCATCCGGAGTATTTTTGTCGAAGTCCGTATTTTTATGAAAGAAGTTGTAGATATAAAATAAGCCATGCCATTCCACTTTTGGACCTTCGGCAAAACTATTTGTGGCAAATGTTAACCCAAAAACCACAAGAAGTATTATAAGAAAAGTTCGTTTCATTTTTTTCCTCCCACCTGCTTGTTAATGATTCGTTTTTTAATCCAGCATCGAAAAACCGGAGAATACATGCCATGTCATTATGAATGCGTTTTACCATCCAAAATGAATACATCGGGGCGGGAATTCTCCCGCCCTTAATTTTATCTCATGCGATGAATGTCCTATTCCTTTGTCGGACGCAAAACCCCGTTTTTGTCACGCTTTAAAGGATAGGGCTGTTTTGGCAGGGGAGCGCCGGGTACTTCAAGAATGGATTTTCCGTATTTCCAATCGGGCGGGCAGATAGCGATGTACCGTGCATAGCCGCCGGTTCCTCCTTCAGGTCGGGCAAAGCCGATGGCAACCAATGCGCCGGCCTCGGGAACCTTATCCAGATTGGTCAGACCTTCTGCCTGGCAGAAATTATGGTGCAGAATCCAGCTTTCGCCAATCATGGCAGATGTCGTATCCGTATCCAGCGGTTCATGTCCGTGAAAGAGAATATGACGCTGGAGATGCAAAAACTTCAGAGCATCAAGCGTAATTCCCGGAAAGGGGAAGGCATCGCATTTCTTTTTATCCGGCCAATTCTTTGACCAATCCGATCGGATAAAGACGACCGAGCCCTCAGGAATGGTGCCGTGTTTGGCTTCCCACGCTTTGATGTCTTCCACCGAGCAGTGGTACCCCGGGTCCTTTGCCACTTTTTTGTGAATGTCGATGACAACCAGGGGGCGTACGGCATATGTGGCCGGCAGGTCGCTTATGGTTGCGCCGTAGGGATTAAAATGTGCGGGCGGGTCCAATTGCGTACCGTACTGATCGGTCTTAAAGATGTAAGCGGTTGCCTGAAATTCATGTTTGGCATACGTAAAAATTTCTCCCTTTTTGCAATATCCGGGAATGTCAACCGCCGCACGTGCCGGCAAAAACTGGGTGTTACCAAAACCTTTCCAGACCGGAATGGTGGGGCTGAATGCATGGGTCAAATCCACGTATTTGCATTTGGTCAGCGTGTTCTGGTAAATGCCCCACAAATCGGTTTTGTTGGCTTGCTTTTGCGAACATCCCATGGTGAGGGCTGCCAGCAAAGCAACCAATACACTGATTCTGAATACATGTTTCATGATACCACGTCCTCCTTTGTTAAGTTGCAGGTTTTCTACCCATTTGTCCCCAGATTCATTAGATGAAACATCAAAGTTTTGTGTATTCACCTCCTTTGCTTAATTTTGAATGTTCCCGGCCGTCGTCCATTTTCTCTTGTAAAAGAAAAGGGCAATCAAAAAGGTAAAAATAACACTGCCAAAGCCAATAAGCAGAATGGCCGATATCGGATAATTCCCGTATCGGTGAACAAGATCGCTTTTCAGAGAAAGAATAAATGTGACTCCCAGAACCAATGGAATAAAATATTTAATCATAAAATTCCACCACTTTCCCACACGAATATTGGATACGTCGTTGACGTAGCCCCGCAACGTTTCAGCCTTGTAAATCCACCCTACAATAACGGCCTCCAGAAATCCGATAAGGACCAAAAGATAGCTTGAAATAAAGTGATCGATCAGATCCAACCAATAATACCCGGATCCGGTGGTGTAGATCAAGCCAACCAATATTCCGAGAAGCGTAATAATGTGAATGATTTTTTTGCGTTTCCAGTTAAACTTGTCAATCAAACTGGCTACCAGGCCTTCAATTTGTGAGATTGAAGACGAAAGGCCGGCGATGACCAGTGCCGAGAAGAATATGATTCCAAACAGACGGGCTCCCACCGGCATGGCCGCTATGGCTTGCGGGTAGGTAATAAACGCCAGCCCGAATCCTCCTTTGACTACTTCAGAGGGCGGCAGCCCCTGTTGAAACGAGATGAACCCGAGAGTGCCGAATACGGCAAATCCGGCAAAAAGCGAAAAACTGCTGTTTGCAAATCCCGTAATGTACGCATTCCCGACGATATCCGACTTTTTGGGAAGATAGCTGGCATAGGCAATCATTGTGGCCATGGCCAGACTGAGGCTGAAAAAGATTTGTCCGTAGGCATCTAACCAAACCCGGGGATTAGAAAGCTCGGAGAAATTGGGCTTCAGGTACCAGGTCAGTCCTCTTCCCGATCCCGGGAGGGTAACTCCGCGAATAACCAGAATGGTCGTTAAAACAACCAGCAGAGGAATAAAGATTTTGCAGGCCAGTTCGATGCCCCGCTGAACTCCGCGTAATTCAATGACCCAGTTGAGAATCCAGATAACGATAAGGGCCACGAAAATAATGGTGCTCGGACTCCCCAGATGCCAAAAGCTGCGGGATAACTGAAGATGCTGGTGGTAGAAAAAATCCGCCGGGTTTGTACCCCACTTCAGGGTGATCGAATACCAGATGTAATCCAGACACCAGGCCAGAATAACAGTGTAATAGAAGGTAATTCCGAGAACCACAAAAACAGAAGGCCACCACCCGACCCATTCCCATTTTTTTCCGATTTTGTGAAAACTGAGAACGGCAGACCCTCTAAACCTATGGCCAATTCCATATTCCAGAATCAGAAGCGGAATTCCTGCGGTTAAAAGGGCAATAATGTACGGAATTAAAAAGGCACCCCCACCGTTTTTGTAACATAAATAACTGAAACGCCAAATATTCCCCAAACCGATCGCCGCACCAATTGCAGCCAAAAGAAAACCGATACGGCTTTTCCATTCTTCCTTTTCAGCAACCATGAGAATCGCCCTTCCTCTGAATACGTGTTGGATGAATCTATTTCACTTACAGATTATTACAATAGTCTAAGCGATTGGGGAATTCAGGTCTCATTTCGGAAACGACTCAGATATTGCAAATAGGTCAGGATGGACAAAAATTGATCCTGTCGAACCGGGATCAATTCTGTCCATCCCTTTCCGGTTGCTTTGCCGGTAAAAAAACAAAGAGTTAAAAACAGATCGTCTTCGCACCTATCAAAAATGCCCCGCTTAATCGGTTTCCAGGTTAAAACAAACCACCTTGGGTTCGGTCATTTCCAACAGCGCGAACTTTATGCCTTCACGTCCCAGACCGCTGTTTTTCACCCCTCCAAAAGGCATGGCGTCAATTCGGTAATCCGTTGAATCATTAATCATAATCCCCCCAACATCCAGTTCCCGAATGGCCTTGTGAGCCTTATTCAGATCCGTTGTAAAAATGGCACCGTGCAGGCCGTATTCTACGGCATTTGCCCTTTCAATGCCTTCTTCAAGGGATTGAATGGGGTAGAGTGCCACAACGGGGCCAAATACCTCCTGACAATTAATTTTTGCCTCCGGCGGTACGTTGGCCAGAACAGTGGGTTCCATGAGGGTTCCGTTCCGGTGACCGCCGGTTAAAATGGTGGCCCCCTTTTCAGAAGCCTCCCGAACCCAATTCTCAACCCGGATGGCTTCTTTCTCTGTAATCATGGGGCCCATGTCGGTCGTTTCATCCAGTTGATACCCCACCTTTATCTTCTGCGTCCGCGCCACAAACGCTTTTTCAAACGTTTCATAAATATCTTTTTCGATGTAAATACGCTGAACGCCGATACAATTCTGTCCAACAGCCCAAAACGCGCCCGAAACACAGGATTCTACCGCCTTTTCGAGATTGGCATCCTTCAGGACGATTACGGGAGAGTTGGAGCCCAATTCCATGCCGATCTTCTTGAGTCCGGCCTTTTTTGTGATGTCCAATCCGGCCTCCACGCCGCCCGTAAAAGTCACCATTCGAACGCGCGGATCGGATACCAGGGGGTCGCCGATTTCGTTCCCATAGCCGGTAACCACATTCAGGATGTTCTCCGGCAATCCCGATTCGGTAAAAGCCCGTGCTAATTTCAGGGCAGACAGGGGGGTGACCGTTGCCGGCTTGAGAACGACTGAATTGCCCCCCGCAATGGCCGGCCCAAGTTTATGGGCGACCAGGTTGAGTGGATCGTTAAAAGGCGTAATGGCTGCAATTACGCCAATTGGAAAGCGGTAATAGTAGCCGGTACGATTTTCCGAACCCGGAACACTGTCGAACGGGATGGTTTCGCCCGAAATTCTCCGGGCTTCCTCTGCCGAAAGGGTAATGGTGTTAATACAGCGACTCACCTCTTTTCTGGCCTCTCGAATTGTTTTGCTGCCTTCGCTTGCAATTGTTTTGGCGAAATCTTCAAAACGATCCTGAACATATTGCGCGGTTTTATAAAGGATATCAACCCGCGTGTGGGTTGGAAGATTCTTGTTGACGTGGTACCCTAAAACGGCCGCGTCAATTGCTGCTTTTACATCCTGTGCCGTCCCTTTGGGAACCGTGTCTATCAGTGAATTGTCGTAGGGATTGCGCACATCTATTTTTTCAGGCTTATCGATCCATTTTCCGGCAATAAGCATTTCCATGACAATTTCTCCTTCATTGATTGTATTTCCGATTAATTGCCAAAATGTCCGTCAATAGCGAAAAACCGGTTTCAATTTTGCCTGCACCGGGTCCAATAATCGTCGTGGTTCCCAATGCGTCTGTTTCAAAGCTTAGAGCATTGGTCACACCGGATATACCTGCGAGAAAATCATCTTGCGGAAGTCTTACGGGCTTTACACTGGCCGATACACCCTCTTCTGTTTGTTCCACGCTGCCAATGAGTTTCCACCGCTGGCCCGATTTTTTGGCTGAAGCAATATCATCCAATGAAATATGAGTAATGCCCTCACAGGGGATATCTGTCTCCTTCAGATTAGCTCCCATTAAAACATTGGCCAATATAAGAACTTTGGCCTTTGCATCCCAACCCAGAACATCTGCATCGGGCACGGTTTCTGCATAGCCCTTTTCCTGGGCATCCTTAAGCGCCGTTTCATAGGGAATTCCTTGTTCCATTTGGGTAAGAATGTAGTTGGTGGTTCCGTTTAAAATACCCTGAATCCGATGAATATTTGCACCTGCAAGCCCCGTTTCACACAAGTGAAAAACGGGTGTTCCGCTCATAACGGTTCCTTCAAACCGAAAGTCCACACCGTTTTGGTCGGCCAGTTCTTTCAGGGGTTGATAGGCAAGAGCAACTGGCCCCTTGTTGGTTGTCACAACATGCTTTTGGTTCAAAAGGGCCCATTCCACATGGGAAATTGCTGGTTGTCCCGTTTTAATATCCGTCGGTGTGACTTCAATAATAATGTGGGCATCGGTTTCACTGATGACCCGCTTTGTGTCCCATCCTTTTGAAAAACGAGGGTGATTTTTAAGGGATTTTTCCCGGGCGACGGTGTCCAGAATCTCAGGGCCATTCAGGCCGTCCTCCGTGTCGATTACTGTTCCCAGAAGAAGATCATGAACGGCAACAATTTTATATGAAAAATTGAAGGACTGCTGCAGACTCTCCTCTTTTTCGATAAGTAATTCCATTAAGCCCTTCCCAACGGTACCAAATCCGATAAATGCCAGATTAAACTCCATTTTTTATTCCCTCCTTGTGGAAATCGATAATCACGTTTTTCTGAATATGTTCAAGTGAATTACGAATTCAGTAAAAGAAGCATTTGAACGAAAGAAATTACAACAGCTTAAATTTTAAAGATTTGTGAATCGCGCTAACGGTATCATTAAGCTTGTTCACTGTTTCCGGAATTGTTTCTTCCTGAATGCGTGCCGTAGGTCCTGAAATACTGATTGACGCCATGACATTTCCCCGGGTATCAAACAGGGGGACCGCGATACAGCGGATGCCTTCTTCAAACTCCTCATCATCAACGGCAAAACCTGCGGAACGAATTCTCGACAGTTCTTTTTCAAATGTACCCGCGTCAGTAATGGTCTTTTTCGTGAGCCTTGGAAGCCCTTTTTCATGCAGAATGTGTTTCACATCCTCCGGGTTCATGAACGCTAAAATTGATTTGCCAAGGGCCGTGCAATGAGGGGGAATGTGAAATCCGATATAGGTTTTGATTTGAATATTTCGGTAGGCTTCGATTTTATCTAAATATAACACTTCGTTTTGGAAAAGCCCGGCAAGGTTAACAATTTCCCGTACATCCTGCGCCAAATCTTCAAGAAAGGGATGGATCTTATCGATAAGACCTTGCTTCATTGGAACACGATTCCCCAACTCAAAAAGGGCCAGACCAAGACGATATTTATTGGATTCGGTATTTTGTTGGACAACACCCAATTTTTCCATGGATGAGAGAAAACGGTAAACCGTACTTTTATGAATTCCCAGCGCATTAGCGATTTCCGTGACTCCCGCATCTGACGCATGTTCGGCCATAAAAAAGAGAATTTGAAACGCCCGATAAATGGAATTGTTGGGTAGTTGTTTCATATAGTAAAACGCTATTTTATTATTAGAAACCTTTTTAAAAATAGTACAAAAAAATAGTCCCCATGTCAAGAAAAAAATTGCAAAAATGTAATTTTTTTGGATATCTCCTCGGGGAAGAGCCTTTATCGTTTGTTTGGAGAGTAATCTTGAATTAAAAAATTGCATTGGCTTTTCTGCTGCCGGGGATCCGGGAACGGGAGAACTGAATTATTCTATTTCTTTTTCGGGAAAAAACCCTTGCAAATATTTTTAAAAATTCGTATACTCTGAATGGCTGAAGCAGTCCGTATTGTTTTTTGGCAATTGATATATGAGTTCACCCCAAAAGTCATCAATGACATCGGTTGTGCCGGTTTAATTTACTGCCATGCATTTATAAAAATTCATGGAGGTTGTGAGCAGGGCCGTTTGTGGGGGGACTCATATGTTCTATTCTCAAAACGACCAAGAGAAGGAAGGCGTGATGATCGAGATCAGGATACACGGCCGGGGTGGGCAAGGTGCGGTAATTGCTTCCAAACTGCTGGCGTATGCTTCGTTTAAGGAAGGCAAATACGTGCAGGCTTTTCCCACCTACGGCGTTGAAAGACGGGGAGCTCCGGTGGCAGCCTTTGTTCGTATCGATGAAAAACCCGTGTTGATTCGAAGTCAGATTTATGAGCCAGACCATATCATTGTTTTAGACCCCACATTAATCGATTCAGTAGATGTTACAAAAGGCCTCAAAAGCGGAGGCTGGATTTTAATTAATACTGTTCGAGACCCATCCGAATTTAACCACCTCAAGGGATTTAAAATAGCCACAGTTGATGCAAGTGGCATTGCAGTTAAGTATCAATTGGGTTCAAAATCTCATCCCATTGTAAACACAGGAATTCTGGGTGCGTTTGCACGTCTTGGATTTTTATCGCTGGATTCCATTGTGGACGCGATCAAGGAAAATGTGCCGTTGATGGCTGAAAGCAATGCAAAGGCGGCGAAAGAAGCCTATGAAAAAGTCATTTTTTAAGTGTGGAGGGTGCCTTGAGCAGAGTCATTGAGTTTACCTCGGAAAAGGAAATGCCACTTCTTGTGGTTTCTTTGGAATCCACTTTATATAATAAAACCGGTTCCTGGCGCTATCTGCGTCCTGTCTATCACGATAAAACAGCCCCTTGTGTGGAAGGATGTCCTGCAGGCGAAGATGTGGAAGGATACATGTATCTGGTTTCCCAGGGCAAATTTGATGAAGCCTGGGAACTGATTATGAAAGAAAATCCTTTTCCGGCTGTGTGCGGCCGTGTCTGTTATCATCCATGTGAGATGTCCTGCAATCGGGGAGACTATGATGAATCCTTGAGTATTAATGCCATCGAACGGGTGGTAGGGGATCATGGTTTGGACATGGACGTAGAGAAGCTTCGCATTCGTCAAAGCAATTCCCACAAAATTGCGGTGGTTGGATCGGGCCCGTCGGGTTTGGCCTGTGCTTATCATCTGGCCCGGCTGGGTTACAATGTAACGGTTTTTGAATCGCACAGAGAAGCGGGGGGTGTTTTACGGGTGGGGATTCCCGAATATCGCCTGCCACGGGATATTTTGGACAAAGAGATTGCCCGTATCGAAAAACTGGGCGTTGTCATTGAAACCGCTACAACCGTTGGGAAGGATATCCGATGGGACGAGTTGCTGGCTTACGACGCCATCTATCTGGCTTCCGGTGTTCACAAAAACCGCCGATTGCAGGTGCCGGGCGAGGATTTAAACGGCGTTTTGTCGGGACTGGAATTTTTGCGGGAGGTGAATAGCGGGAAGGATGTGGCATTGGGAGAAAAAGTTGCCATTATTGGCGGGGGCAACACGGCAATGGATGCGGCCCGAACAGCCCTTCGGCTGGGAGCAAAACCGACCATTTACTATCGGAGAACCCGCGCCGAGATGCCGGCCATTCGCGAAGAGATTGATGAAACGGAACACGAAGGGATCGATATGGTCTTTCTGGTTTCGCCTTCCAAAATTGTCGGTGAGAATGGAAAGGTCCATGCCATTGAGTTTACGCGAATGGAATTGGGAGAACCGGATGAGTCCGGCAGGCGACGGCCTGTTCCCATTCCGGGATCCGAATTTCAGGTTCAGATTGACAATGTGATTACGGCCATTGGCGAAAAGGGTGATTTTTCCTATTTGCCGAAGGAACTGCAGCCTGATGACGGCACCATTTCGGTCAATCGAATTGGACAAACGGCCATCCCAAAGGTTTTTGCAGGTGGCGACATTATTTCACAGCCGCACACAGTGGTACACGCTATTGGCGCAGGCAAGCGGGCGGCCATGGCCATTGATGCCTTTTTGAAGGATAAGAATCTGGAGGAACTGCTTGCTGAAATTCAAATCGGTTACAAGGGCAGTTTTTCCTTCCGGCGCTATGTGCGGGACCTTCCCAGAGATCCTGTCGATAATCGCGAAGTGGTGCACATTGAGCATGTAAATCTGGATCATTTTGAACATCTGGAACGCAATGCCGTGCCTGAATTGGGAATAGCCCGCCGGGTGACCAATTTTCAGGAAGTTAAGATTGGTTTTACCAAAGAAACGGCCATCACCGAGGCCAGGCGCTGCTTTAACTGCGGGGTCTGTAATATGTGCGATAATTGTCTGGTTTATTGTCCCGATACAGCCATCAAGCGGCGGGAAGACGGCTATCGGTACATTATTGACTACGATTATTGCAAGGGATGCGGCGTTTGTGTACAGGAATGCCCGCGCTTTGCCATGACACTCCAGTCAGAAGGCAGGTAATGTGGAAGCGGGCGGCGGAGAGAGGCTCTGGCAAAAACGATTAAGGATAAGCAACGTGCAGTGGAAAATCGGCACTGATTAACCATTAAACAAGCCAACAAATTCGATAAACCGACGAACTCTTAATAGGTGATTTTATGAAAGATGTGATGCTTGGAAACCATGCAGCTTCGCATGGAGCAAGGCTTTCAAAGGTCGATGTGATTGCAGCGTATCCGATTACGCCTCAGACATTAATCGTCGAAAAATTATCGGAGCTTTGCGCGGATGGTGATTTAAATGCCAAATTTATTAAGGTTGAGTCTGAACATTCGGCCATGGCGGCCTGCATCGGGGCAGAAGCAGCGGGTGCCCGTTCATTTACCGCAACCAGCTCTCAGGGGTTGGCGCTTATGCACGAGCTTCTGCACTGGGCATCGGCGGCCCGGCTTCCGATTGTTATGGCGGAAGTAAATCGGGCATTGGCGCCGGGGTGGTCCATCTGGACGGAACAAACAGACAGCCTCGCCCAGCGGGAAACCGGGTGGCTGCAGTTTTATTGCGAAAATAATCAAGAGGTTCTGGATACGGTAATCATGGCCTATCGAATTGCCGAGCAGGTTTTGCTCCCGGTGATGGTTGTACTGGACGCCTTTATTCTTTCACATACGAATGAAATTGTCGACGTGCCCGAACAAGCCATGGTCGATTCCTATTTGCCTCCCTACCAGCCTGAATTCAAAATGGATGTAAATAATCCGCATGCCTTTGGGGGACTGGTAACGCCCGACAATTACATGGAAATGCGTTACAAAATACACCAGGCGATGCAGCGGGCAAAAACGGTGGCCGTGGAGGCGGATCAGGAATTTCAGGAGATTTTTGGACGAAGCTACGGAGTGATGGAAGCCTACAAGTTGGATGATGCAGAGTATGTCATCATGTCTGCCGGGGCCATTACCAGCATGCTTCGGGTCATTGTGGATGCTTATCGGGAAAAAGGACTCAAACTTGGCTTGCTGAAGATCAAAATGTTTCGTCCCTTTCCCACTGAAATTTTCAAAAAGCTTTTGGCCGGACGCAAGAAAATCGGCGTTTTGGACCGGGATATTTCATTTGGGGCTACCGGGATCTTCTTTCAGGAAATAAAAGCGGCTCTGTATCCGGAAAAGAAAAACGGAGTACCCGCCCTGTTTGGTTACGTCATGGGCCTGGGCGGCCGGGATATTACCTTGTCTCACCTGGAGCAAATGGTTGACCACATGATGAGTCATGATGAACCTGAGGAAGATTCGGTGTGGATCGGACTGAAAAAATAGGTTTGTTTTAAAGAATAGCTTTCTTTCAATATCTGTAAAAAGTCAGGATACTAGAAAAACAGAAACAGATAAAAAGTCACCGCGGAATTTACGGGTTGATAGCCTGGTAAGTCAGATGGCTTGAAAATAATCTTTATCTATTTGTGACCTGAAAGGACATATTATGGAAGCTGTTTTTCCTAAACCAAGAATTCCTGAAGAAGAATATATTTATCCGGGACATTTGGCCTGTCCGGGATGCGGGGCCTCACTTTCCATGCGCTATGCGCTAAAAGCGCTTGGCCCCAAAACGATGGTTGTGATTCCGGCGTGCTGCTGGTCCATTATTGCGGGGCCCTTTCCCTATTCGACACTTAAGGTACCTATTTACCATACGGCCTTTGAAACGGCTGCCTCTGTTTCATCGGGAATGGCTGCGGCTTTGGATCAACTGGGGCAGGGAGACATCACCGTAATGGCCTGGGCGGGTGACGGCGGAACCTTCGATATTGGTTTTCAGGCGCTTTCCGGTGCAGCCGAACGGAATGATAATATCCTTTATGTGTGCTACGATAATGAGGCCTATATGAACACGGGTATTCAGCGAAGCTCGGCTACGCCGTATGGGGCGTGGACCACCACCACACCGGAACGCCATTTAAAAGACCGGCCCAAAAAAAATATTATGGAAATTATGGCGGCCCATCAAATTCCCTATGCCGCTACGGCGTGTGTGGCCTATCCCGAGGATATGATTCAGAAATTCCGGAAAGCGAAAACCATTCGCGGGATGCGGTTTATTCACCTGCTTTCGCCCTGCCCTCCGGGATGGAAAATACCCGATGACCAATCCATAAAGGTCACGCGGATGGCCGTTAATTCGAAGGCCTTTCCCCTGTATGAGGTGGAATATGGCGAAAAATACCGCATTACGGTAGAACCCCGAAATATTCCCGTGCGTGATTATTTAAAGGTACAGGGACGTTTCCGGAATTTAACAGACGACGATATTCGGAACATTCAGTTTTCCGTGAATAAAAATTGGGACCGGCTGCAGAAAAAAGTGCGCTATTCGGAATAGTCCTTTTCCCTTTTTAATTTGCAGGGGGCTGTATAAAAAGTCTAAAAATACGGTTATGAGACTTATTCTTCTAAGACATGTCATTGCGAGTCCGCCGTCCCTCGACAAGCTCGGGAACCGCGGCGGACTCGCAATGACAAACACTCATTTTTTCCTGAAAAAGGGACTTTTGATACAGACCCCTGTCTCTCTATCGCATTAAAATTAATTTCCGTGTTTTCTGCTGATTCCCGATTTTCAGTTTATAGAAATAAATTCCATTTGGAAGAAAACGACCCCGATCATCCTGCCCATTCCATTGAACGGAATATCTCCCCGGATTTTTGGTTCCCGAAACCAGCACCTTGAGTTCCTGCCCCACGGCATTGTAAATTTTCAGTGAAACATTTTCCCGGTGATTGAGACGATAGGCAATTGTGGTTTGGAGGGATTGCCCGTTCTTGATTTCAAAGGGATTTGGATAGTTTTGTTCCAGGGCAAAGGAGCGCAAGGGTGCTTGGTGTGGAGAATGGGCAACGCCTGTTTCGACCACGTTTTCGATCCGTCCCTCTACGGTGTAGTGCAAGGGGGAATGGGCTTCAGCAAAGTCGCGCACGGCGATATATTCCGGAATGCCCGTATCCACGACATTTGTGGGATTGAGTCCTGCAATGTAAAGAAAACTGTAAAGCCCATAATTGGATGTGACCGTGTAGGTTTTTACCATGCTGTAGGGCTGACCATTGATCAATATTTCCGTCACCTTGGACATGGGCGGATTGTTGGGATTGTATTTGAATGTCATTCCCGAAACCTGAACGGTTAAATCCTGGGAGGTTTCCATTTTTCCCGCAACAAACTCCATTCCCATTTTTACCTGAAATCCCTTCAGTTCATACGTCATTAAATTAAAACCGTAGCCTGTAGTGGGATTGTACCCGTAGTACACGATCTGGAACAAGTCCATTCCCGTGAGTGGCCCCTTCCACAGGTCCTGGCTGATGTACCCATACACATCCAGAGCAATGTCGGTTCCTGTTTTTTCGCGGTAGGCATCTGTAATCAGGTTTCCGATGGGGGTGTCTTTATAACCCCAGCCGGATTTGCGTCCCATAAATGTATCTGCTTCGGCAATAAACTTTGTGTAGTAGGGGCCATATTTGGGATCATTTTCAATGGTGTCTCGAAGAGCCTGGATTTTGGCACCAATAATGGGATCATCCGGTACACTCGGGTCGGCGGGCAGCAAGGCGTAGGATAAAATGTGCATTCCGTTGCCGTCCACATAGGCTTTTAACTTTCCAAGATACCGGTATTTGGACTGTGCCTGCAGGATGTAGGTGGGTTTACCTTCGGGATTGGTGACCGGAATTGGTTGAGGGATTTTGGTGTGGGAGTGGCCGCCGACAATCAGGTCGATGCCGGCAACGGAATCCGCCAGAACCGAATCTGCGTAAACCCCAAGATGCGTGACTGCAATAATCAAATCGACTTTTCCGCGCAGCGAATCTACGCAGGCGCGCGCCGGACCGATGAAACCAATCACACTATCGGGTTTGGGATGTTGGAAATCGTTCGATTCCGGGGTAGTTAAGCCAAAAATACCCACTTTCAAATGTCCGACATCCTTAATGATGTAAGGCACCACCAGGCTGTCCAATCCCGGATCTTTGGACATGTCGATGTTCGCGGAAAGAACGGCAAAATCCGGAGCGGGCAGGCCGGCTGCTTTTAAAGATGATTTCAATACCTCGGGACCGATTTCAAATTCGTGATTTCCGATGGTGAAGGCATCGCAGCCCAGCTCGTGAAGCATTTTGAATTCCGGAACCCCGAAAAAGCGGTCCCACATGAGATCGCCCACAAACAGGTCCCCTGCGTGAAAAAAGAGGATATTTTTTTCGTGGGCGCGGGTTTCTTTAACGAGAGTGGCAATTCGTGCCAAACCGCCCATTTCCGAAACCCCGTTTTCATTCCGGGGGCCAAAAGGAAGCAAGTGGGAGTGGCTGTCATTTACGTGAATGACCACCAGCGTATCGGGAACGGTAACGTGTTTTTGAGAAGCGGCAAAAAGCGTAGAAGAAAATAGAAAAAACAAAACGCCAAAAGCCAACCTCCCATATCGGGTAAAAGAGTGAAAAATCATGATGAGTTCCTCCTGAATTTGATGGGTTCGAGTGAAAGCAAATGAAACGTCAAGTTGAGCTACGGGAAAGTATCTGTCCAACCATTGGGATTTTAAACAATTAAATGGGAAAAGTCAAGGATTTTCTTTAAATGATGAAAAATTTGTAAGGGAGTTGTTCTTTTAAATCCTCGGTACCTCAAAGGTGCCGGGGATTTTTTTTCATAATTTTTTCTTTGAAAATCGTAATTATTTTGTTAACTTTGAAAACAAAGATCTTACGGCCATAAAATTAGGAGGGAGAAATGGCACAAGAATTCGGCATGCTTATAAACGGA
>JAADHR010000023.1 GCA_013151735.1 Calditrichota bacterium
GACAAAAACGGCTTTACTTCAATAAAAACAGCGGATAAATACCGCCCTTCCTTCATACACAATTCCAACAGCTACGCTTCTTCCTGTTTATTAATAAGTTACACATCAATAAATTTCTGCTTCAAATGAACCGTGCAAGCACAGGGAAACAGGCTTCAAAAGGGTCTAACTAATTATTTCTGAGCTTAATTGCAACGAACGAGCCGTGTGAAAAATATGTGGATAACTTTTCTGTTAGCGAGAACCTTCAGTTTTTTGAACCAACTTCAACAGCTGTTCTTCTTGCCGGAGCCCTACCCAAAATTCTTTAATGGTTCCTTTTTCAATCCAAACAATAGATGGGGTCCCCATTACATTAAATTTTCTGGCCATGGCACCGTCCTTTGAGACATCGACTTCAAACGCATTTCTGAACTGCTTCTTAATGCGATTAAAAATGGGCGTTTGTGCTTTACAGGCCCGGCACGACGGACTGTAAAAATACAACAGGACATCTTCTCCCTGATTAATTCTTCGTCCAATTTGGCCCGGAACTTCCTCTATCTTCCGGCCTTTGTTCCGTCTGGCTTTCAGGATAATCGTTACCTGGGAAATAACCAAAAATGCCAAAATAATCAAAACTGCAAATAAAATGATTTTCACTTACCGTCCTCACCTTTCTCCTTTTTCTTGCGAAAATTATCCCGGAACTTTAATCCAAATAAAAAACCCATCCCGGTTCCAAAACCAGTGCTTATCCATTCATTACCGTAGACCTGAGCAGGCATCGAAAAATCACGTACCCAGAGGAAATAACCATAACCAATGATGGCCCCCAAGAGTGTCAAAATAAAAACAAACCCGTTGCTTTCAAAAAATTTCATCGATCCTGCCCTGTTTCTTCCGCTCGACAAATTTATTAATATATAAAATGGATATTAATATATGAAATTGTTCCCCCCAAATTCAAGAAAATTTTTATTGACAATAATTCTTTAATATATTAAATTTTGTTGATTTTTACATGTACACCTATTATATTTTCAGAGTTTTCAATACAATTGACCCAAATCATCTGGAGGGATTTTATGGCTCAAGCGTCACAAATCAGAAATGGAATGGTTTTAAATATCGACAACAATCTCTGGCAAGTTGTGGAATTTCAATTTGTTCAACCCGGTAAAGGTGGTGCCTTTGTTCGGACAAAAATTAAAAATCTCCAAACTGGCCGTGTCATTGAACGCACCTTTCGTTCTGACGAAAAAGTAAATGATGTGCGGGTGGAAAGCAAGGACATGCAGTACCTGTACCAGGATGGCGGGCTCTTTTATTTCATGGATAAGGAAACCTATGAACAAGTTGCTGTTAATGAAAGTCTAATTGGTGACGCGAGGAATTTTTTAAAGGAAGGCGAAGGGGTTGAAATCCTTTTTCACGGAACGGAAGCCATCGGAATTGAGCTTCCTTTTTTTGTCGAGCTCAAGGTTGTTGAAACCGAACCGGGTGTAAAAGGCGACACTGTTTCGGGTGCGACAAAACCGGCCAAACTGGAAACCGGGGCTGTTGTTCAGGTTCCTCTTTTCATAGAGCAGGGGGATCTATTGAAAATCGACACGCGAACCGGCACGTATGTAGAACGCGTGTGAAGCGGGTTTCTATCAGATTTTTAATCTTTGAGCACGCGGAAAAGTGTTGTTGCCCGGACACCAAAAACCATTGATCATTGCAACCAAATCCGCCCGCTGGCGGATCAGGAGGTATCTTTTATGAAAGCATCTATTATTCGAGAATTGGTTAAAATCGTTGAACAAAGCAGTATCAATCAACTGGAAGTATCCCGATGGGGTCAAAAAGTAAAAATTGTCAAAGGATTCCCGGGAAATGGGACAGAAACCATTGTGGTTTCGCCTTCACAGCCGGTGGCTCAACAACCCGCAGCGCCGCCTGTTCAGCAAGCCGCGCCTGTCCCTCCTCCCCCTCCGGCACCGGAAAAGACAGAATCCCCTGAATCTGCAAAGAAGGAAAATCTCATCGAAATCCGCTCGCCGATGGTCGGTACATTTTATCGTGCCCCGGCTCCGGATGCTGAACCCTACGTTAAAGTCGGGGACCGCATCGAACCGGGAAAGGTCCTTTGTATTATTGAGGCGATGAAATTGATGAATGAAATTGAAGCGGAAGTCAGCGGAAAAATCACAGATATTCTGGTGGAAAACGGTAAGCCTGTCGAATACAATCAACTTCTTTTTTTGGTGGAACCCGATTAGTACACACATGACCGATCAGGAGGATAGGGCTTTTGTTTAATAAAATTTTAATTGCAAATAGAGGTGAAATCGCTCTCAGAATTATTCGCGCCTGCAAGGAACTGGATATTAAAACCGTGGCTGTGTATTCCGAGGCGGATGCCGATTCTCTGGCCGTCCGCTTTGCTGATGAAGCGGTTTGTATTGGTCCCCCGCCAAGCCATGAAAGTTACCTCAACATTCCAAGAATCATCAGTGCTGCAGAGGTCACCAATGCGGACGCCATTCATCCCGGTTACGGCTTTTTGGCGGAGAATGCCCATTTTGCCGAGATTACCCAATCCTGCAACATTCAATTTATCGGCCCCACGCCGGAAATCATCGAAAAAATGGGAAACAAATCCTTTGCCAAGGAAACAATGAAAAAAGCCGGACTCCCGGTTATTCCGGGGAGTGAGGGGGTTATTAAAAGTGCGGATGAGGCAAAAGAACTGGCCAAAACAATCGGATATCCGGTTATTCTAAAGGCTTCCGCCGGGGGTGGTGGTAAGGGGATGCGCATTGTCCGGGAGCCTTCGGAGATGGAAAATGCCTTTCAGACCGCCCAGAATGAAGCGGGGGCAGCTTTCGGAAACGATGAAGTCTACATGGAAAAATTCTTTGAACACCCGCGCCATATTGAGGTGCAGATTCTGGGAGACACATTCGGAAACATCATTGCACTGGGCGAACGCGAATGTTCGGTTCAGCGAAAACACCAGAAGCTTATTGAGGAATCGCCGTCTGCCGCCGTGACAAAGGAGATGCGAAAAGAGCTGAATCGCCTGGCCATGAAAGGTGCGGAATACGCCGGCTACATCAGTGCCGGAACCATGGAATTTCTGCTGGACACGGATGGAAAATTCTATTTCATGGAAATGAACACCCGAATTCAGGTAGAACACCCGGTAACAGAAATGGTTATGGATATTGACCTGGTTAAGGAACAAATTCTCATATCAGCGGGTGAAAAACTCCACATAAAGGGCTTGTTCAACATGCGGGGCCATGCGATCGAGTGCCGCATTAACGCCGAAAATCCGGATCGCGATTTCATGCCCTCGCCCGGAAAGATCACCAATTTTCACACCCCGGGCGGTCCGGGCATTCGTGTGGACACGCACACCTATGCTCAATATGTGATTCCGCCCTATTATGATTCGTTGGTGGCAAAAGTCATTGCACACGCGAGCACCCGGGAAGAAACCATCATGCGAATGAAGCGGGCTCTGGAAGAATTTGTTCTGGAAGGTATTTACACGACTATTCCCTTTCACCGAAAAGTACTTTTAAACAAAGCCTTTCGGGAAGGAAACTACGACATCCGGTTTATTGAAATGCTGCAAGAAGACGAGAATAAAAAAGCAGCGGAAGCAGCTGAAATTGAATAAGTTACGATTGAGGAAACAGTCTTTCTGAATAGAAAATAATTGAAGGAGCAATAGCCATGGAAATTCCAGAAGATTTATTGTACACGGAGGAACATGAGTGGGTTTATGTTGAAGGCGACACGGCCATTATTGGAATTACCGATTACGCTCAGGGAGAATTGGGTGATGTGGTGTTTGTGGAGCTTCCGCAAATCGGCGAACATATCCAACAGATGGAGCCCTTTGGAAGTATCGAGGCTGTAAAAACGGTTTCAGATATTTTTGCCCCTGTATCCGGGGAAGTTATTGAAGTCAATTCCAATCTGGAAGAAAATCCTCAGTTGATTAATCAAGATCCCTATGGCGAAGGATGGATCATTAAGATAAAAATGTCTGACCCGAAAGAAACAGAGGGGTTGTTAACAGCCGACGAATATCAAAGCATGATTGAATAGGGTACACACGAACCTTTTTGCCCCTATCCTGTTTGCTTTTGGCCAATCAAAAACAAGGAGGGGCTAACCGGGAACATGGGCACGTTTGGAGAAATCCTGCCTGCAGCTGGCGCAAATCATTTGGGAGAGCGACATGCCATTTATTCCGACAACTGAAAAAGAAGAACAAGATATGCTCCGCGCTATCGGAGTTGAAACATTTGAGGATCTGTTGGAAACGATTCCGGAACGTGTCCGCTTTCACGGGTCATTCAATTTACCCGATTCCACATCGGAATTAGAAGCCTTTCAGCTGATGCGCCGGCTTGCTCAGCAAAATCATTCCGTTCAGGATTACACCTGTTTTTTGGGTGGAGGCGCGTATGATCATTATATACCCTCCGTTGTAAACCATATTTTGCTCCGGTCAGAATTTTACACCGCCTACACACCCTACCAGCCCGAGGTCAGTCAGGGAAACCTTCAGGCCATTTTCGAATACCAATCCATGATCTCGAATCTTACCGCCATGGATGTCACCAATGCTTCCATGTATGATGCGGGTTCAGCCCTTGCCGAAGCCGCGCTGATGGCTTATCATGTGAAAAACAGAGCAGCCATTATCGTTTCGAAAGCGGTTAACCCCTTTTACCGGGATGTTTTGCGCACCTATCTTCACGGCCAAAACATAGACATTCGCGAAATTGATGTGTCTGCGGATGGCATCACGGATGTCAATCAATTGAAAAAACACATTACCGATCAAACAGCCGGCGTCATTATCCAGCACCCCAATTTTCTTGGGAATCTGGAAAATGTGCATGAAATCGAAGCCGTCACTCACGCTTCCGGCGCACTTTTTATTACCTCCAACGATCCGCTTTCACTGGGGCTCTTGGAACCCCCGGGTGCCTACAACGCGGATATCGTGACAGGCGAAGGCCAGGTACTGGGGAATCCCCTGGCATTTGGCGGACCCTATCTGGGAATCTTTTCCGTCAAACAGGAATTTATCCGCAAAATGCCCGGGCGTCTCATTGGCAGAACCGTGGATTCTCAGGGACGTCCCGGTTTCGTCATGACCCTCCAAACACGCGAACAACACATCCGGCGCGATAAGGCCACATCAAACATCTGTACAAACAATGCGCTAAACGCCTTGGCGGCCACCATTTATTTATCCCTTTTGGGAAAACAGGGCATTCAGGAAGTCGCCAATCAATGCCTTCAGAAAAGCCATTATCTGGCCGAAAAAATAGCGGCAATTCCCGGGTTCGAGCTAAAATTCAAGGCGCCGTTTTTCAAAGAATTTGTGATAAAAACCCCCATTCCGGCTGCCGATGTGATTGCCGGACTGAAAGATCGAAAGATTTTGGCCGGAATTGATCTGTCCAAATTCGATTACGGTTTTGAAAACGCACTGCTGGTCGCGGTGACTGAAAAGCGCAGCCAGGCTGAACTGGATGCATTTGCAGAGAGCCTCGCAATAATCGTGGACTAATACCACGGGTGCCCCAAATTTTTAGAATTCAATATCTAAAGCCTTCTTTAGCTTTTCTATTGAAATAGTTTCCTTGCCATTCAATCTATCCCGCTCAAACACATTTTCCATTCCCTTTAGCCAATCAATCACTAAGGGTAAGGTTTCAGGATTCTGTCTGGCTTCCCGGGGCGTTAAAT
Organism: Calditrichota bacterium; assembly: GCA_013151735.1. NCBI lineage: Bacteria > Pseudomonadati > Calditrichota > Calditrichota bacterium. The sequence continues at coordinate 5,749 of JAADHR010000023.1, forward strand.
TATTTAAGGCGGGTGTCTTTTTATCAAGCAGATCTAAGTAATATTTTTCCATCATATTCTGTACCAACGCCGGATCCGGAGCTTCGGACGGATCCGGTTCCGCTGATGCCTTGCCAGCCCTGGACTTGAGAAGAGCATTCATATTTTTTTTGATGATGCGTTTAAAAACAAGCGCATCTCCAAATATTTGGGAAAAGTGGTCGACGGCAAATTCGGCCAATTCAAGGGAGCGGGTTTCCAGGCGGCACAGAAAGGGATCGATATAGAAATCGCCCAAGAGTTCAATATTCAGCGGATTTCCGTCAACGTCCAGCTGAGACGTCATCAATAAAAGTCCATCATCAAGGTTTTCCGTTTTGATGGCTTCCAATTCTTTCTCAATACCAAAGCTATTCCAGTCAAATCTGTATCGCATAATATTTCTTTTCTTCTTTTTAACTCGGCGCAATTTGGTTTCAACAAAATTAAAATCCTCATGGTGCTCAATTTCGCTAAGTACGGCTTGAAGATCTTTAACCTGAAATCGAACTTCGCATAACTGCAATTCCCCATAATTTGTGTAGTATTTCTTGTTTATCTTCTTTCTCTGGATATCACGCCCAATTTGAAAGAAAATGTCCCAGTGATTCTTGGCAAAATCCGCATAATCAGCACTGCTGGAAGAACCCGTTTTTTCCGAAAGGGCCGCCTCAATTCTGTCAAGAATATATTTCTTTTCAGATTGAGAAAACAACGAAAGCGAGCCCGTGCTATAGTAGTCATCGTGGAGACGATAGCAGCGGGCTAAAATAATATCCCATTTCACCAGCCCCCTTGAAGAGGAGACATCTCTTAAAAAACCTTCCTCACCTGTTATTAGCGATTTGATAACGCTCCCCTTTCCAGGGAAGACGTCCTGGATTTCATAAAAATCCAGATGTGATTCAGATTGAGCCCTTATTTCATCAAGTTCCGGCTTTGTGAATCGGCTGGAATACCGGTCAATCACCCAGTTTAAAAAGCGACCGTTGAGTTCTTTGAAATAAAAGTCAATATAAAGAATATCAAAGAGCTGCATGAGAGAGGTCATTGCGACCTCTTCATCTTCGTTTCTCAAACGTCGCCGAAACTCAGACTCCGATTCATTGAATATCTTCCTGATAACAACTGGAATATTTCGGGCTAACCTGGGATTTTCGTCAAAAATATCTGATACTTTGGATTCAAATGTTGCCAATGATCCTTCCTTTCTCTTTTTTTAGTAGATATCATCTATTGAATTCCCTACACAACAACCGGACTGAAAAACACATCCGCAGGCATAAAGTCTGCGGCTACACAACTTTTATAAACGCTGTAAATTGTCCGCGGTTCTTCACCCCAAATCCATTCCATATGGAATCACAGCATAAGTGGGTTGGCCATAAAAACCATAAGTTACAAAAATGGCATGGATTCAATTTCAACAAAATCACTTCGTGAAAATGCGTGAAATTCGTGGGTCCAAAATTTTCAGACTGAACTCCACGCTATTACTCGTAATTCCCGTGAAAATCCGTATCAATCGTCCGCAAAAGATCGACCCATCTCAGTGTTGCCTTGTTGTACTTCA
>JAADHR010000024.1 GCA_013151735.1 Calditrichota bacterium
ACGATCCCGTGGAAACCGCCCGCCACTGGGAAAAACAGGGCACCAAGCTGCTTCATCTGGTCGATCTGGACGGTGCTTTTGCAGGGCACTCGGTTCACACCGAAATCATTGCCTCCATCGTTCGGGCGATCTCCATTCCCGTGGAATTGGGGGGCGGCATTCGCTCTCTGGACACCATTCAACGGGCCCTCCATCTCGGCGTGACCCGCGTCATCCTGGGGAGCGTGGCTGTTACGCAGCCTGAAATCGTGGAAAAAGCGCTCCAGGAATTTTCATCTGAAAAAATTGCGTTGGGCGTGGATGCGCTTGGAGGGAAAATTGCCACGCACGGCTGGGAAAAGGTTTCCTCAATGGAATTGTTTGCCTTTTTGCGCCAGTGGGAAGAAAAGGGCATCGGCCACGTAATTTACACCGACATTTCCCGTGACGGCATGCTGTCCGGTCCGGATACCGAAACGGTTTTCCGGATGGCAGAGGCTTTCTCGTTTCAGATAGTCGTTTCCGGAGGCATTGCCACCGAAGCGGACGTCCTGCAGTTCTGCCGCCCGGAGCTCCCAACCATTGAAGGTGTCATTTTGGGGAAGTCCCTCTACGCCGGAACCCTGGATTTTGTTCATTTGAATCAGCAACTGGAGCAGCGCAGATGTTAGCCAAACGAATTATTCCCTGTCTCGACGTCCACCACGGAAAGGTGGTTAAAGGAATTAACTTTGTTAATTTAGTGGATGCCGGCGATCCGGTGGAGAATGCGATTCGCTACAACGAAGAAGGGGCCGACGAACTGGTGTTCTTGGACATTACCGCCTCGGTGGAAGAACGTGCCATTTTACTGGATGTGGTGTCGCGCACGGCTGAGGCGATTTTCATTCCCTTTACCGTGGGGGGCGGCATTCGCACGGTAGACGACATGAATGCCCTGCTTTCGGCCGGAGCAGACAAAATTTCCGTAAACACAGCCGCGATTCAAAATCCCGATTTAATTGAAAAGGGGGCTAAAATCTTTGGGAATCAGTGCATTGTGGTTGCTATCGACGCCAAATGGAACGGCCGTTTTTTTGAAGTGTACTCCCGCGGCGGACGAACGCCAACGGGTAAAGATGCGGTGGCCTGGGCAAAAGAAGCGGAAGCCCGGGGAGCCGGTGAAATTCTACTGACCAGCATCGATCGGGACGGTACTAAATCCGGGTACAATATTCCCCTTTTACAGGCCATTTCGGATGCGGTGAACCTGCCGGTGATTGCGTCCGGCGGAGCCGGGAAAAAGGAACATTTTCTTGAAGCCTTTTCTGAAGGCCATGCCGACGCCGCCCTCGCCGCGTCTCTGTTCCATTTCGGGGAATTGAGCATTGGTGAAGTGAAGTGTTTTCTGGAACAGAACGGCATTGTGGTGAGAATGTGAAATTCTCACTGCGAAATCGTAACAGCGCAAAAAACGCCGTTTTTGTTCCGTCCCTTCGACAAGCTCAGGGACCGGAACCGTGCGGGTACCAAGCCATTAATCGGACGCTGAGCCACTAATCGGTTGCTGAGCCTGTCGAAGCAACCGCACATTAGGCCAACGTCCCTTCGACACGCTCAGGGAGCTGAAAAATTTGAGTGCAAAAAATTGGAGGAAACATGGTCATTGATTTTCACACACACACCTTTCTCAGTGACGGGTACCTGAATCCCTCGGCAGCCATCTACTACGCCTGGAAACTGGGGTATCGGGCCATCGGCCTCACGGACCACGTGGACGCAGGCAACTGGAAGCCGGTACTGGAACAAATACTCCGCGTTTGCGAGGACGCCAACCGCCGCTGGGATATTACTGCCATTCCCGGGGTAGAAATTACCCACGCCCCGGCAGAAAGTATCCCTGAAATTGCCGAAAAGGCCCGGCACTTCGGGGCCCAAATCATTGTGGTACACGGTGAAACGCCGGTGGAACTGGTGCCGCCGGGAACCAATCATTTTGCCATGGAATCGGACATCGACATATTGGCGCACCCCGGATTTATTTCAGAGGACGACGTGCAGCTGGCCGCCAGCCGCGGGATTTATCTGGAAATTTCCGCCCGAAAAGGCCATTCCCTAACCAACGGTTACGTGGCTCAACAGGCACTCAAATTCGGAGCTCAAATGGTCATCGACAGCGACGCCCACACAATCAGCGATTACCTCTCGGACGAGATGGTGAGAAAGGTAGGATTGGGCGCGGGCCTCACAGAGGAGCAATTCGCAGACGTTCTGAAAAATGCGGAACATTTGTTGGAAAAGGTGAAATCTGCGAGGTAACCGCAAAACTGTTTAAAAGAATTCAGGGAATGTTGCGTTTTTAACTAAACATCTTCGCAAATTTTTTCTTGTAGAGTCGCAAGATTTTGCGGCTCTACAACCGCAATTTTTTTGGGGAATATTTTTGCTGTTTTGCATTTCCGCGTGTTTCGCGGGTGAAATTCTAAATTCAGAGGAACCCATGCTTGAACCCGATTTTACCAAAAGTCCTTTGCTTCCCGCCATTTTGCAGGATGTGCACACCGGCCAGGTGTTGATGCTTGGCTACATGAACGAGGAAGCCTATCAAAAAACTCTAAAAACCAAACTGGCGCACTTTTACAGCCGTTCGCGGCAGAGCCTCTGGTTGAAGGGCGAAACCTCCGGGCATTTTCAGCACGTGAAGGAAATCCGCGTGGATTGCGACGCCGACGCCATTTTGCTTAAGGTCGAACCCGAAGGCCCTACCTGCCACACGGGCCACCAATCCTGTTTTTACCGCGCGGTCACGGCAGACGAACAGCCTTCTTCAGAAGCCATCTTGCAGGATTTGGAAGACCTCATTCTGGAGCGCAAAAAACAGCGGCCTGAAAAGTCCTACACCGTGGAGTTGTTTCGCGAGGGCAAGGCCAAAATTGCGCAAAAAGTGGGGGAAGAAGCCACGGAGACCCTGGTGGCCTACCTGGCCCAAACGGGCCAGCGTCTGGTGGAAGAAACCGCCGATTTGCTCTATCACCTGCTCGTCTTACTGGCGGATGCAGGAGTGCCCCTCTCCAGTGTCTGGCGGGAACTGGCCAAACGGCGAAAATAAAAATAGCCGCAAATGCGTGAATGATTATCTTTTTATTCGCACATTCGCGGCCATTATTTTCACGGCAATCCAAAATAGAAATAGAGCTTCCCTGAGTACAGGCCCTTTGCCTCAAATTTCTGGCTTTCCGGGCCAAATTGATCTGCATCCTTAAATTTTGTACCCATCGCCGGAATGGCATGCAGGATGGAAATCCCCCCTGGCGGCCAGATCATTTTGGTGTGCCGGGGATGATCCCCATCGGGCTGCGAGAACAGGCGCAAAAACAGGCTGTCTGAATCGATGGCCAGCGTTACGGGGCCGTCGTCTGTTTGGAGCACCGCCCAATTGACTTGAGCGTAGTATCCCTCAAATTCGGGATAGTTCCAAGCTGTGGCCGGTGCAAAATTCTTGAAACCGTTTTCCCACACATCCACGTGTTGCCCTTTCAGTCGATTCTGCCAGACACGGTAAGGCCCCTTCCCAAGCCAGGTCATTGTGTGAACCCGCTTTTTGGGATAATCAAACGAAATGCCCAGGTAATCCACCTGCCCCGTGTCGGAGAGAACGTACTCCAGACCAAGCCAGCCACTACCGTCTATCGTCCATGCTAACTTTTTAAAATGAGGCTGTCCTTCAACGAAAAGCTTCACCGCGTGCGGAAGGCGTTTTGTGTGAATCCTCGCCTGAACAACCGAATCCCGACTTCCGGACGCCACAAATCGGGGGCCGTTTGAGAAGGGAATGGTATGGCCCCCTTGCTGAACGTTTGCCAGCAGAC
>JAADHR010000025.1:0-7904 GCA_013151735.1 Calditrichota bacterium
CAACTCCGTTATTCAAATAGAGCGTATTATATTTATATTCCAAACCTGTTTTTATTTGATGTGATTTCGATACCTGCGATGTGATATCAAACTTTATTCCTTCAACAGCGGAATAACGGTTAAAATGGGTCATGTTTGTGCCGCCCGTTAAAAAACTATAGCTGTCTTCCCGATTTCTTAATAATTCAGGATTAACGTAGCGCCGATCATTCGGATCCTTGTACAGATACGAACGATACTGCACAAAATAATTCGAATACTTGAGTGTATAAAATGTTTTGGGCGAAATCATGTGATTTAGGGTCAGAATATGGGTATAGCCGTATGAATAATGATGAACATCACCGTCCGGATTATATTTAAATAAATGATTGTATTTTCTATAAGTTGAATAATTTCCAAGGCCATTATAGCTAATTGTTACCGACGGATTAAAATGATATACCACTTTCAAATTGGCATAATATTTCTTCTGTTCGTTCATAGGCACGGGTTTTTTATCCCCGGTTTCCTGCATGTAAAAAGATGTGGGATTCTGGAAATTCGAAGAATCGGACGGATTAAACCGCCTTTGCCCGTAAAGCCAACCCTCATTATGATACGCCCTCGTCGAAAGATAAAATCCCAATTTCTTTTTTGAAAACGGAATGGGGCCCGACACATAGAGTTGTCCGTTGGTGATATCCGTTGGACTGACAGAATCAATATTATAAAAAAGCTTTTTATCCCGACTTACATAATCTCCGAAATAAATACTTCCGCCGCCTGTTAATGTGCTTGAGGGATCTTTTGTGACAATTTCCACCACACCGGACATCACCTTGCCATATTCGGCATTAAAGGTTCCGCTGATCACCTTTAATTCCTGAATAGCTTCTTGATTGACCTCCACGGCTACCCCGCCCGAAAAAGGATCCGATACGGAAACACCATTAATCAAATAGGCCACTTCACTGGCACGGCCCCCACGAATATGCAAGTCACCGCGGCTGTCCTTTACAATGCCCGCCTGTAATTGGAGCACATCCTCAAAGCTTTCAACCGGCATATTCCGGATTTCACTGGCTGTAACCGAACTGGCGGTTGAGGTGAGATCTTTTTGAATGAGCGGTTGTTCAGCCGTAACGATGACGGATTTTCCCAAACTGAGTGTCATTGGCTTTAACCCAAAACGCAAGTGCGTGGTATGATCTACAAACACCTGCACGTTTTTAATGCTCATTTTTTGATAGCCGAGCATGGACGCCGTCACCGTATAAACTCCGGGCGGGATATTGATTACAAAGAACTCTCCGTTCATATCAGTCGCGGCCCCTATCGTTGTTTTTTCAAGGATGACATTCGCATAAGGGAGAGGGTCTCCGCTGTCTACATCGAAAACCTTACCAACGAGTTTTCCTGTCTGGCCGCCTATTGCTCGTCCCGAAAAAAACACGCATAAAAAAAGAGTAAAGACCAGCCACAATAGTTTATCTTGTTTTTTCATGATTCAAATCGCATTTAAATAATAGAGAGGGACGTGCATAGAGACGCCCCTCTCGGCCAATTCAATTATTTCATCAGAATCATTTTTTTCGTTTGACTGAATTTCTGAGTAGTAATTTTGTAGAAATAAATTCCGGATCCGACATTTCGGCCCAGATCATCCGTACCATTCCATTCCACGGTGTGACTACCCGCAGAATAGTTTTTACCATCAACAAGGGTGACAATTCGCTTTCCAAGGACGTCGTAAACAGCAATGGATACGTTCGATTGAACGGGGACACTGAAATCAATTCGGGTTGAAGGATTGAATGGGTTGGGATAATTCTGACTCAGACGGAATTCCCGAACGACCGGGGTTGATTTTTCTTCATCAACACGGACTGCCGTTTCATTGGACAGGACCACATTCCGGTACATATCATATTTTTCGAAGTTGGGATCAACCCACTGCGTACCCCACCAGTTGGGAGCATAATCGGACACATTGGGATCATACGCATCCTTCGACGCATAATCCATATCCCAGATCACTGCGCTTAGTTTCACCGTATCCCCATCGCTGTAACCAAACAAGTCCGTATGCACCACGACTTCCAGTGAATATCCTGCATCCGGCCCGTTCGTTTCCGTGTTTGTCACGGTCCCCGGCGGCTCATAGGACGCCCCTTCGGCTCCTCCCGTGGGCACATTGCCACCCAACTGAAAGTCAATCCCGGCTCCTTCCGTCGGGTTGAAATACATCGCCTTGATCTCCAACCGATCTCCCGAACCTGGAATCACACCCTTGTAGGTCATCCACAAGAACAGGCCATCTGCTTCCCAGCCCGGGGACCAATTGCACACGGACGAATCGTTCGAAACCACGCCAATGTACAAATCCGTTCCCTTGTGTGCAAACTTCACCACCGCCCGGCTCTGATCCGTGTATTGATTGTTCGGATCGCCCCACTGCATGTACCAGCCGCCCGTACTGCTGTTCGAACCCTTCGCGATGACCACCGAATCTGCTTTGGCCCAAAAGGATTCGGTTAACTGGCCGTCCAGTGTAATCGCCTCGTCGGTCTTCACAGCAAGCTTTGTCGGAGGATCCGCCAACCGCAGAATCCGCATGTCCGGGCCCCATTCGCTTCCCCACCATTGCTTGTAATAAGAACCCACGTCGCCCCAGGCGGTGCTTCCGTCGGGATAGCCATCCGGATCAAAAATATTAATCAATACCGGCACATCTGCATAGGGATCCGTGTAGCCCAACTGATCCAGGTGAATCACCAGCTCCGCCGTATATCCCGAATCTACCTGGGTTGTGTCATTTACCACTGTTCCCGGCATCTTGTATCCGGCCCCTTCGCCTGAGCCCGGATAGAGTGAAGGACCTTCATAATGAATATCCGGATCCGTACCACCCAAATTAAAATACAATTTGTACTCCACTGTTGTCCCCTGGGCATCCTGAACCTTCATAAATAACCCATCCCCTTCCCAACTGTCACCAAACCGGCAGACTGACTTGTCGTTCGATTGAAGGGAAATGTACAAATCCAACCCATCGTGCAGTATCCGGACAATCGTGGTTGTCGTATCCGTGTAGGTGCCTTTTACAAGTGTCCCGTCGGTTGCTCCGTATTCAACATCACCCGGTGTAAAATGCGACCGAAATACCAGGTAATCAAATCGCCGCTGCCAATCCGTCTCATCCAGTTTGCCATCCACTGTAATCGGATGCTCCACCGATTGGATCTGCAAATAGGGGGGATCAACATGGCCCTGGGCAAAAAGAGAACCGGCCCAAATTAAGGACAGGCAAATTGCCCCTACCAATACGCTTGTAATAACTTTCATGATTCTTCCTCCTTTTGTTTGTTTAACCGCTTTAAACAAATTCATCGGCATTATTAGTGTCACATCCGCATGACCCCCCAATCACAATCTTTGTTTCCATATCCTCTCTATAGGGTTTCGTTGAGTCCACCTCCCCTTCAATCATTTTCAATAGGTACTTCATGGCTTTTTGCCCCAGTTCCACAATCGGAACATGGACAGTTGTTAAACGAGGCTTTAGAAATCGAGAAATAAAAATATCATCGAAACCGGCAATAGCGACATCCTCCGGAATCCGTACGCCCATTTTTCTGGCAGCTTCGTAAGCGCCAATGGCCATCATATCATTCGCGGCGAAGATCGCCTCGGGTTTGGGGCTCCGTTGCAGGAGTTCATAAAAGGCTTCAAACCCCGATTTTGTTGCAAAATCTCCCGGAATCAGCAGCGAGTTTTCAATAGTAAGCCCTGCCGATTCAATAGCCTTCTTGAAACCGGCAAAACGTTGTTCTGCATCAAAATTGTTCTTAGGGCCCAAAATCATTCCAATACGCTCAAAGCCATGTCCAATCAGATGCTTCGTGATCATTTCCGCCCCCTGAATATTGTTGATGTTGAAGCTGACAACCTGTTCTTCGTCTAAGCAACTGTTAATCATGACGACAGGGCATTTTGCAAAGGCCAATAATTCACTAATTTCCCTGTGCAGTAGCGGGGCCATTACAATAACACCATCCACCCGACCACTGGTCATGAATTCCAGAAGCGTTTCAGCGATATTTTTTTTACTGTGGGATCCGGTAACCATCAGGTATTTATTTGATTTCGTTGCTTCCACATCCATACCGCGAATCAGATCGGAGAAAAATTCATCCACCAGCTCGGGAAGAATAACCCCGATTGTATCTGTATGATGAGTAGAAAGGCTGCGTGCAATTGGATTGGGAACATAATTATGTTCCTTCATAATTTCCAGGATACGTCTGCGGGTTTTCTCCTTAACAGGTCCTTTGCCGTTAATGACACGAGAAACCGTTGCAACAGAAACACCTGCTAACCGGGCTATTTCACGAATTTGCATAATGAGCATCCCATAGTTGGTAAACATTCAGATACTAAACCAAAAATGTAACCGGTTACATTTTTCAAAAAAATATAATCAATTATTACTATTGTGTCAAGGTATTTTTTTAAAAATGGGAACAATCTTTCGTCTTGAATTTGCATCTTTTTATTAATCAATGAGTTACAAAGCATAAAAATTATTCCTTTATGCTGCCGACTAAAATCCCTTGTACATAATACTTTTGCAAAAAGAGAAAGATTAAAATAATTGGAATAATCGTAATCACAGATCCCGCCATCATGAGTTCGGTATCCTGTGCGTGCTCTCCGAGCAAACCGGCCAATCCGACGGGGAGGGTATACATGCTGTCTTTCGTCATTACAATTAATGGCCAGAGAAAATCATTCCATGTTCCCATAAAAGTGAACAGGGCCAACGTAATGAGCACGGGTTTGGCCAGAGGCATAATTATCTTCCAAAAGATCAAAAAAGAACTTCCCCCATCCATATAGGCTGCTTCCAAAAGGCTATCCGGGATGGTTGAAACGTATTGGCGAATCAGAAAAATTCCAAAAATACTGGCCAATCCGGGCAGAATAATGCCCCAATACGTATTGAGTAATCCTAATTTGTTCAACAAAAGAAACACGGGAAGCATCGTGATTTGCCCCGGGATAATCATTGATGTGAGCAAAAGCGTAAAAACGGGACGCTTTCCGGGAAATGTAAATTTAGCAAAAGCAAAACCAGCCATTGCATTCACCAGTAAAGATCCTCCTGTAACACCCAATGCCAGAATGGTACTGTTCAAAAAATAGCGGCCCATATTTAGCTCGTGAAAAAGGATGGCATATTGCTGAAAGGAGATGTGCGTCGGAACAAAGTGAGGGGGGAAAAGCGTTGCCTCACCATTTTTCATGAAAGACGCACTCAACATCCATAAAAACGGTATTAATGTGAAAGCCGCCGCAACAAACAGACATAAATGAAGTAAAAGAGATTTTGCTGTGTTCCGTATCATTTATCCCCATGCTTCCCGTCGTTTTCCCAAATACAATTGCAACACGGCCGCAAGAAAAACCACACTAAACAGAACAAAAGCAATCGAAGCGGAATACCCCATCTTCCACCACCGAAATCCCTGATCGTACAGATAAAGCACCACACTCAATGTCGCATTCAGGGGCCCTCCTTGAGTCATGATGTAGGGCTCTGCAAAAAACTGAAGGTAGCCAACGACCGTCATAATTGTCACCAGCAGAGTGGTAGGTGCCAATAGGGGAACCGTGACATGCCATTGCTGACGCCACCAGTTCGCTCCGTCCAAACTGGACGCCTCATAAAGTTCTCCCGGAATGGTTTGCAAACCGGCAATGTAAATCATCATAAAATAGCCGAAATTTTTCCAGGTGGCCAACAGAATGAGGGCCGGCATGGCCCAATGAGGATTCCCCAGCCAGTCGATGGGCCCACAATGGAATAAGGCCAAAATGTAATTGAGAAGCCCAAATCGTGGATGGTAGAGATATCGCCAGACAACAGCAATCGCCACCAAATTCGTGATCACCGGCAAAAAGAACGCCAGCCGAAAAAAACTTTTGAATCGAAGTAAAGATGACTGCAGGGCCATTGCCGTAAAGAGAGACACGAAAATGGTCAGCGGCCCCGCCACAAGCACAAAATAAGCGGTATTCAAAAGCGATTTCCAGAAGAGAGGGTCGTGAAGCAGATGCTGATAATTTTGAAGAAACACAAACCGTGTGCGGGCCAGATTACCGATGGAATAGATGTCGAAATCGGTAAAGCTCATTCCCAAGGCGGCTAAAACAGGAAGAAAAAAGAAAACCGTTAGTGTAAGAAGAGCCGGTGCCAAAAAAATGTACGCTATTTGATAGGTTTTCTTCATAAAGTCTCAAATTCCAGATTTGAAGGATTTCTTACTCGGGCAATAAATTCTGGGATAAAAGCCATCGTCGCTTTTCCAGAATCCGATCGACGTCGCGGTCCAAATCAATTACGGCTTGCTTAAGTGTCATTCTACCATAGATTACTTTCTCCAGGTATTCCTGCATTTTGGACGCAATTTGCTCCCATTCGGCCAATTTCGGGGTGGGCTGAACGGTCTCAAGCTGTTCCCTGAACGCCCGAATTTGAGGATCAGACAGAATGCTCGAATCGCTCCAGGCTTTCCGAACCGCAGGCAAATCCCGGGTCAGTTTAAAAAAATCCGTTTGCGTTTCCGACCGGGACAAAAACTCAATCACTTTCCACGCTTCCGATTTTCGTTTGGAAGATTTAAAAATCACCAGGCTGGCTCCGCCCGCAACGGAAACACTTTTTTTGCCCTTGGGCATGGGCGCCGTTCCCCATTTGTTCCGAAGTGAAGGGACACGCTCTCTGATTTCATTTATATCCCAAGGACCGCTTATAAACATCGAAAAAAAACCCGCTTGAAATCCCTGATAAATGTTCGAAACGCGACTCATATTTTTGGGAGCCCAACCATTTTTAAAAAAATCCACATAAAATTGGAGAGCCTTTACGGTATTCGGATCCTCAAACGCACCGTAACATTTATTTTTCTTCAGAAATCGACCCTCATTTTCCATAATTAATATGACCGGAACATACGGATTATTATGAGCCAGGGGAAAATAATTAGCAAAGTTCCCCTCATTGGGCGGAGACGCCCTTTTTATTCTTTTAGAAACCTCTGCCCATTCGCGCCAGGTCGTGGGTGGATTCCGGTATCCCACTTTTGCCAAAAGGTCCTTTCGATAAAACAAAACTCTCGTATCCACATACCAGGGAATTCCGTACAGTTTTTTATGAATCACATTGGTTTGCCAGATACCGCTGAAAAAATTTGAGGAACGAACGACGGGTGAACCAAGAACGAAAGAATCCAACGGGGTGAGGGCACCCATGCTTTCAAATTCAGCAATCCAGGTATTTCCAAGCTGGCAAATATCCGGAGTCGATTGACCGGCAAAGGCCGTCAGTAATTTTTCATGCGCAGAGGACCAGGGAATTCTCTGAATTTTCACGGGGATTTCAGGGTGTAACCGGGCAAATTTCACCAGAAGGGTTTCAAGATGCTTGCCCTCCTGCCCCATCGCCCAAAATGTAACCGCTTTATTCTGTTTCGAAAGCGAATGGCATCCAACAACTGGCACCGTAAGTAAAATGACGATCGGAATGAGACGTTTTAATCCTGGAATCATAGAGAATGGCCCTTTTATGTAACCGGTTACATTTTTCAATGTAATATATTTCACTTCTGAAGTCAAGCTATTTTTTTTGTGCACTGAAATTTTAGGAGATCCTCAAACCGGTTTTTCCTGTCATCCGGTACCTTACCGGGAAATGAAGTCTCAAACCGTTGGGAGGCACGATCTATTTTTGGCAGGTTTATTTCTTGATTTTTTATAAAATAATTCTTACTTTTGGTTCTACTGGCTTTTTTGTGGATTTATTTTCTTAAAATACGGAAAGCATTCCATTCTAACCCTCCTCCCGGCCCCCTCCCTGAGAT
>JAADHR010000025.1:7910-8654 GCA_013151735.1 Calditrichota bacterium
TCAGGGAGGGGGAGTCAGGGGGTGGGTTAAAAAGAGGTCGTGCCTCACTATTCAGAAATATTGCTTTTCCCATAAAAATTCCAGTAGAGCCTTACTTTTCAACACAAAACTAATTTTAAACTATCCAAATTCAAGGAAATTCGTTATGAAAAAAAACCGTTTATTTTGGCTTCTTCCGGTCGTTATTCTTCTTCCGGTTTTTCAGGTGCACGCAAAAACCATCCGGGCGGAAATTCTCGAAACCAAGGTGCTCTGCCATGAGCCCGGTCGCTACATCGGCTGGCCTACCATCATGCAAACCCGGTCGGGCGAACTGGTGGCGGTCTTTTCCGGCAATCGGGACGACCACGTGTGTCCGTTCGGTATCACACAAATGGTGCGCAGTACCGACAAAGGTAAAACCTGGAGCGCGCCGGTTACCATCAACAACACCCCGCTGGACGATCGGGACGCCGGCATTTTGCAGACCCGTGCCGGCACCTGGGTGGTAAGCTGGTTCACTTCCCTTGCCTTTGACAAACCCAGTTTCTACAAGAAATTCCCCAGCTGGAAACGGCACGCGGAAAAACTGGGACCCGAAACGCGCAAGCGCTGGCTGGGAAGCTGGATCCGCCGATCAGCCGACAGTGGAAAAACCTGGGGAGACCCCGTCCGTGTGGAAGTTTCGGCTCCTCACGGCCCCATCCAGCTCCGTGATGGACGGTTGCTTTACATCGGGAGCGCCACTTTTAACGGCAAACACGG
>JAADHR010000026.1 GCA_013151735.1 Calditrichota bacterium
TCCCCGCCCGCCGGCGGGGACACCCCTCTCAAGAGGGGAATCTTTCAACCCCTGCAAGATAGCAAAATCTCACCAGTACCACCATTCACCTCTTTTGCTTCCCTCTCTCCCAAAACCACCCCACCAAAGTCCCCTCTATTAAGAGGGGATTTAGGGGTGTGTCTTTTCACAACGCTTGTGAAAAAGCACAGGAGAAAAAGAAACCAATTAGACAGGCAAAATCCGCCTCAGGCGGATTAGGGGTGTGTTCCTTCACCACACCCCGCGCTCCTACGCCACTTTAACCCCTTGTTCAATCTGCTCCTGCCGGTAGAGGGCACGGTTAAGCGCATCCAGATAGGCATTGGCGCTGCCCACAACAATATCGGTACTGGCTGCCCGCCCGTTGAAAACGCCATCGGCAAATTCAATTTTAACAAAAATTTCACCCACGGCATCTTTTCCGGATGTCACCGAACGAATCGAGTAATCAACCAATTTCCCGGGAAAGCCGGTAATTCGCTCAATTGCACGGTACACCGCATCCACGGGACCGTCGCCAACGGAGGAATCTACAAATTTATCCTTTCCCTTCACCAGCTCAACGGTGGCTGTGGGAATCAAGTGAATACCCACGTGCACTTGCAGATTACTTAATTTGAAGTACTGGGGAACGCCAAAGATCTCATCATTTACAATGGCAATTAAATCTTCATTGTAGATATCCTTTTTCTTGTCGGCCATGGTTGTAAATAGGCGGTAAGCCTTGTCCAGAGCGTCGGCGTCGAGGTGGTAACCCAGCTCCTCCAGGCGCTGTTTCAGGGCGTGACGACCGGAATGTTTTCCAAGGACAATTTCGTTGGCCGGAATGCCGATCATCTGCGGCATCATAATTTCGTACGTCAGCGGATTTTTCAACACGCCGTCCTGATGAATGCCGGCTTCGTGAGCAAATGCATTTCGTCCCACAATGGCCTTATTTCTCGGCACAAAAATACCGGTTAGCGATGTGAGCATTTTGCTCGTTCGGTAGATTTCTTTGGTATTCACCTCGGTGGTTGCCTGGTAATAGGACTGCCGGGTTTTCAGAGCCATTACGATTTCCTCCAGAGAGGCGTTTCCGGCGCGTTCTCCGATCCCGTTTATGGTACACTCCACCTGCTGGGCACCATTTTCAACAGCGGCCAGGGAATTGGCCACGGCCAGTCCCAGATCGTCGTGGCAGTGCACACTGATAATGGCCTTGTCGATGTTGGGGATCGAGGTGCGCACCTTCTTTATAAGCGCTCCGAATTCCGAAGGAACGGCATATCCGACCGTGTCGGGAATATTGATCACGCTGGCACCGGCTTCAATAACCTTCGTAAGCACTTCGATTAAGAATTCCGGATCCGTACGGGAGGCATCTTCCGCAGAAAACTCCACATCTGGGGTGTAGCTTTTGGCCAGTTTTACGGCCCGTACGGCATCTGCCAGTACTTCCTCACGGGACTTGTTCAGCTTGTACTTCAGATGAATATCCGAGGTGGCAATAAAGGTGTGAATCCGTGGTTTTTCGGCATACATAACGGCTTCCCAGGCACGATTGATGTCCACATCATTTGCCCGGGCCAGCGCGGCAATGGTGACGCCCTTAATCTCTTTCGAAATGCGTTTGACGGCCTCAAAGTCTCCCTCAGATGCGATGGGAAAACCGGCCTCAATCACATCCACATTGAGTTTGGCGAGCTGCCGCGCCATTTGCATTTTCTCATCCATATTCATGCTGGCACCGGGAGACTGCTCGCCATCCCTCAGGGTGGTGTCAAAAATATAAATTCGCCTCATGGGTATTCTCCTTATGTTATTCTCAATTACGAAAACGCTTTTTCCATAGATATTTCTTTTGATTCGGAAGACTTCACCTTTGCTGTTCCTAATTGATGCTTCAGTAAATAGTAGGAAATGCTGTCCGTCAGCGCCCGCCAGCTGGCTTCGATGATGTTTTCGGACGCTCCCACCGTTGTCCACCGCGATTGGGAGTCCTTTGATTCAATTAACACCCGAACCTTTGCTGATGTTCCGGAATTCTCGTTCAGCACGCGCACCTTGTAATCCGAAAGATGCATTCGTTTCAAATCCGGAAAGAATTTTTCCAGGGATTTACGAAGCGCGTTGTCCAAAGCATTCACCGGTCCGTCACCTTCGGCAGCCGTGTGCTCCAGCACCCCATTCACCCGCACTTTAATAGAAGCTTCTGAAACGGACGTTTCATCGGGACGCTTTTCAATGACCACACGGAATCCTTCCAGCTGGAAAAAATCCACGGGTTCGCCAATTCCACGCCGAAGAAGCAGCTCAAACGATCCCTCGGCGGCTTCAAACTGATATCCCTCATTTTCCAGATTCTTGATGGATTCAACAATTTCCGGCACCCGGTTCTGATGGGCATCCAAATCAATAGCCAATTCGTTTGCTTTGTACAAAATATTGCTCCGGCCGGATAGATCCGAAACCAACACGCGCCGCTTGTTACCCACACTTTCGGGCGTTAAATGCTCGTAAGTGGCGGCATTTTTCATCACGGCGCTCACGTGAATGCCTCCTTTATGAGCAAAAGCGCTTCTCCCAACGAACGGCTGATTGGTTGCGTGGGACACATTGGCAATTTCGCTGACGTAGCGGGAGAGTTCGGTTAATTGCGACAAACTGGTATCGGGAACGCAATGCAGTCCCATTTTTATTTGAAGATTTGGAATAACGGAACACAAATTGGCATTGCCGCAGCGTTCACCGTAACCGTTGATGGTCCCCTGCACGTGGATACACCCCGCCTGAACCGCCGCTAACGTGTTAGCGACGGCCAGATCGGAATCGTTATGTGCGTGAATTCCAAGGGGTGCAGGTAAAACCTTTTTAACGGCCATAATGGCCCGCATAATTTCCGAAGGCAGCGATCCACCGTTTGTATCAGCCAGAACAATGACGTCCGCCCCGGCATTGTAAGCCGTCTGCACGGTTTTTACGGCATATTCAGGGTTGTCCTTAAAACCATCGAAAAAATGCTCGGCATCGTAAATCACCTCGCGGCCGTGATGTTTCAGGTAGGAAATGGTCTCCTCAATGATTCTGAGATTTTCATCCGGCGAAATTTTGAGCGCCTGTTCAACGTGCAAAAGCCAGGATTTTCCAAAGATGGAAATGGCCGGTGTTTCGGCTTCCAGAAGTTCCCGGACATTGGCATCTTTTTCCACGGAGCGGGCCGGATGATGGGTACTCCCAAAGGCCACCAGCCGTGCGTGCTGAAAGGAAAGACGTCCGGCTTTTTCAAAAAAGAGCCTGTCTTTGGGATTCGATCCCGGCCATCCTCCCTCAATGTAATCGATTCCAAACGCATCCAAACGCCGGGCGATTCGTACTTTGTCGTCCACAGAGAGCGAGATTTTTTCCCCCTGCGTTCCGTCACGAAGGGTCGTGTCGAAAATTTGAATTTTTTCTGACATAACAGCTTTACCTGAGTCTGATTTTTGTTTTTCCTAAAACCCGCTACTTTTTATTGTCGTGCAGCCAGCTCATCATCTTCCGCAATTCTTTACCCACTTTTTCAATGGGGTGATCGGCCAGGTTGCGCCGAAAGGCATTCAGCGAGGGCCGGTTAACCTTGTTTTCCAGAATCCACTCTTTTGCAAAAGAGCCGTCCTGGATTTCCTTCAAGATCCGCCGCATTTCCTTGCGGGTGTCATCCGTGATAATTCGGGACCCCCGGGAATATTCTCCGTACTCCGCCGTATCGCTGATGGAGTCATTCATTTTCTGAATGCCGCCCTCGTAAATCAGATCCACAATGAGTTTCATCTCGTGAAGACATTCAAAATAGGCAATTTCGGGTTGATAGCCTGCATCCATCAGTGTTTCAAACCCGGACTTAATCAGCTCCACCACGCCGCCGCACAGGACAACCTGTTCTCCAAAAAGATCCGTTTCGGTTTCTTCCTTAAAGCTTGTTTCAATCACCCCGGCCCGCGTGCCGCCAATCCCCTTGGCGTAGGCCAGCGCCACATCTTTGGCCTTTCCCGATGCATCCTGAGCCACAGCCACCAGACAGGGGGTACCATTGCCCTCCGTGTACACACGCCTCACCAGGTGCCCCGGACTTTTGGGGGCGATCATCACGACATCCACATCTTCAGGAGGAAGAATCTGGCCGTAGTGAATATTAAAACCGTGGGCAAAGGCCAGAACCTTTCCCGCGGAAAGATTGGGCGCCACCGCGGCTTCGTACACCTCCGGCTGGGTCTGATCCGGAACCAGCATCATAATAAAATCAGCGGCTTTGGCCGCTTCAAACGTGGGCAGCACCCTTAACCCGGCCTCCTCAGCCGACTGCCACGACTTGCTGCCTTCCCGCAAGCCCACAACGACATTCATTCCGGAATCTTTAAGATTCAACGCATGGGCGTGTCCCTGACTTCCGTACCCCAGAACGGCAATGGTTTTCCCTTCCAACAATGACAAATCTGCATCCTGATCGTAATAGAGCTTCATTTAAACATCCTTTCCATTTTGAAAACCAAAACATAATGAACTGTTTATCAATAAAATAGAGTACCTATCAATCGACATTTCACTTCGTGTTAATGAGCCGGCTATGTTTCGCCCCGGAACTCCCGCTTGAGTGCCACATGTCCGGTTCGGGCAATCTCCTTCAACCCGTAAGGACGAAGCATACTGATAATGGCATTGATTTTGTCCTCGGTACCGGTCGCCTCAACGGTTAGTGTGCGCGGGCTGATGTCCACAATTTTTGCCCGAAACACGTCGGCGATCTGCATAATTTCCATCCGGGTGGAGGAATTGCTGGAAACCTTAATGAGCGCCAGTTCCCGTTCAATAAAATCATCCAGAGTCAAATCCGTCACCTTGACCACATCCACCAATTTGTTGAGTTGTTTTGTGATTTGCTCGATGATGGCGTCTTCCCCCCGGGTCACAATGGTCATTCGATACAGGTCTTTTTCTTCCGATTCCCCGACGGAAATGCTCTCCAGATTAAACCCGCGGGAACTAAACAGTCCGATAATCCGGGCAGCCGTTCCCAGCTTGTTTTCAACCACTAATGAGATGGTATGCTTCATTCATCGCCCTCCTCTTCTTCGGGAGCTTCAATAATCTCGTGGATCGGGGCTCCTGCGGGAACCATCGGGTACACATTCTCCCGGGGATAGGTCCACACGTCCACCACAACGGGGCGGTCGGTGACAGCCATCGCTTCATCCAAAACCGCACGAACCTCCCGGGGCTTCGTAATCCGCAGCCCGACTGCGCCGTGGGATTCCGCCAGTTTCACAAAATCCGGCTTAATGTCCTTCAGGTTTGAATAGGAGAATCGCTTGCCATAAAATAGATCCTGCCACTGGCGGATCATTCCCAGCCGGCTGTTGTTCAAAATGAAGATTTTCAGGGGAAGGCGGTTGGCTACAGCCGTCGACAGTTCCATGCTCGTCATTTGAAAGCCTCCGTCGCCCACGATGGCCACCACGGTTCGATCGGGTCGTCCGATTGCGGCGCCCACAGCGGCAGGCAGACCAAAGCCCATGGTTCCCAATCCACCGGAGGAAATGATGGAACGCGGATATTTGAATTTGTAGAAAAGGGCCACCCACATCTGATGCTGCCCCACATCGGTGGCAACAATGGCCTCTCCCTTTGTAACTTCACTGATTTGTTCGATCACAAACTGGGGTTTGACCACTTTTTCGGACTGCCGGTAACGAAGGGGATGTTCTTCTTTCCATTTTTTGATTTGTTCCAGCCACTCGTCGTGGCGTTGTTCGTCTGAGAAATGAAGCATTTTTTCAAGCACCAGCCGCACATCACCTACAATCGGGACATCAACCGGCACATTTTTGCTGATGGCGGCCGGGTCAATATCAACATGAATGACTTTCGCGTGGGGGGCAAATTCCTCAATTTTTCCGGTCACCCGATCATCAAAACGAGCCCCGAGAGAGATAATTAAATCTGAATAGGTAATGGCCATGTTGGCGTACCACGTGCCGTGCATCCCCGGCATTCCCAGAGACAGCGGGTCGTCGGTGGGAAATCCTCCCAGACCCAGCAACGTGGAAATAACCGGAATTTGGGTTTTTCTGGCAAATGCCGTGAGAAGGTCGGCCGCGTTGGCATGCATAATTCCGCCGCCCGCCAAAATAACCGGCCGTTTGGCGTCCCGGATAACCTCCGTTGCCTTTTTGATTTGCTGCACGTTCGGTTCGTACCGGGGTTTGTATCCCCGAATGGAGACGGTTTTCGGATACTCAAAGTAGGTTTCATCCGTTAAAATGTCTTTGGGTAAATCCACCACAACCGGCCCGGGGCGGCCGGTTTTTGCAATATAAAATGCCTCTTTAATGGTTCTGGCCAGATTTCGCACATCGCGGACAATAAAGTTGTGTTTTGTAATGGGGCGCGTAATCCCCAGCGTATCCACTTCCTGAAAGGCGTCATTGCCAATCAGTTCCGAGGCAACCTGCCCTGTAAAAACCACCAGCGGGATGGAATCCATATAGGCATTGGCAATCCCGGTAACGGTATTTGTAGCACCCGGCCCGGAAGTAATCAGAATAACTCCCGGCTTACCCGTTGCCCGGGCGTAACCATCGGCCTCGTGGGTTCCACCCTGCTCGTGGCGAATGAGAATGTGACGAAAGCCATTATTTTTATACAATTTGTCGTACACGCTCAAAATCACCCCTCCGGGAAACCCAAAAAGAACCTCCACCCCTTCTTCAATTAGCGAACGAATAAAAATCTCGGCTCCCGATAGTTTGGGAAGATGCTGATGTTGTTCGTACATCGTGAAGCGCTTTTGCGGCCTCTTGTGTCCCCTTTTCGGCGTTTGAACAAATGTTTGAGTAGCCATTTTAGTTACCTCTTTTGATATGAATCATGCGGCTAAAAAAGCCATATTTTTGGATAATTATTCCAGCACCGCGCCCGTATTGGCCGACGTGACCATTCGCGAATACCGCTGCAGCCATTTGGAATCTGTCTTCAGCTCCGGAGGATGCCAGTTTTTCCGGCGCCGCTCCAACTCCTCCTCCGAAAGCTTTACATTTAATGCTTTACCCGGGATATCAATCTCGATCAGGTCTCCATTTTCAATCAGCGCAATGGGCCCGCCAGCCATGGCTTCCGGAGAGACGTGTCCCACACAGGCCCCCCGTGTTCCTCCCGAAAAACGCCCGTCGGTAATTAAGGCCACCTTGTCACCAAGCCCCATTCCCATGATGTTGGAGGTAGGGGCCAGCATTTCCTGCATCCCCGGGCCGCCTTTCGGACCCTCGTAGCGAATAACCACCACATGCCCTGCCTGAACCGCCCCATTTAAAATCCCGGCGTTTGCTTCTTCCTGTGAATCAAAAACAATTGCTTTTCCGGTAAAGGTTTTCATGTGATCTTCAACGGCTCCCGTTTTCACAACCGATCCGTCGGGCGCCAGATTTCCGAATAAAATCGCCAGGCCTCCGTTTTCGCTGTAGGGGTTTTCGATTGTTTTAATCACATTCTTATCTTTGATTTCCGCGTTCTGAATGGTCTCGCCAAGGGTTTTCAATGTCACCGTCTTTTTATTGAGATGAAGAAGCCCCGGCTTTTTGCTCACCTCTTTCAAAATGGCAGAAATGCCTCCGGCGCGATCGACATCTTCCATGTGCCAAATGGACGCAGGCGATACCTTACAAATTTGCGGTACCTTTTCCGCCAATTCGTTCAAGCGCGTAAGCGGGTAATGGATGCCGGCCTCCCGGGCAATGGCCAGTGTGTGGAGAACCGTGTTAGTCGATCCGCCCATGGCCATATCCAGAATAAAGGCGTTATCGATGGCCTCTTCATCCACAATATCCAGGGGTTTCAGGTCCTGTTCAATGAGGGTCATGATATGCCGGGAGGCGTGCCGAACCAATTCCCGTCGCTCCTCCGTGACCGCGGGAATCGTTCCGTTTCCGGGAAAGGCAATGCCGAGGGCCTCCATCAGGCAGTTCATGGAATTGGCCGTAAACAACCCCGAGCACGAACCGTAGGTCGGACAGCCGTATTTTTCCAGCTCAGTCAGCTCTTCTTCGGTAATTTTTCCCGATTGAAATTCGCCAACCCCTTCAAATACAGAAATCAAATCGACTGTATTGTGATGAGGAGAATGCCCGGCCAGCATGGGACCGCCGCTGATAAAAACCGTCGGAATATTCAGCCGCATGGCCGCCATAATCATGCCCGGAACAATTTTGTCACAATTAGGGATGCAGACCAACCCGTCCAGTTTGTGGGCCTGAACAACGGTCTCAATAGAATCGGCAATAAGCTCGCGGCTTGGCAGGGAATATTTCATTCCGGAATGCCCCATGGCAATGCCGTCATCCACGCCAATGGTGTTGAATTCAAAGGGAACCCCTCCCGCCTTCCGAACCTCCTCCTTGGCGATTTTCCCCAGCTCCTGCAAATGCACATGTCCGGGAATGATTTCAATAAATGAGTTGGCAATTCCGATAAACGGTTTGCCAAAATCCGGATCCTTTAATCCGCAGGCCCGCAACAGGCTTCGGTGTGGAGCTCTTTCGAACCCCTTTTTTACGGTGTCACTCCTCATGGCTCGTCCTCACAATCCATTTTAATGTGCTCAACAACATCACAACCTATCCAAAAAGATGGTCTTCTCCTGCGAGCCAGAGGTAAGATTTTGTTTTTTTCGTGTGGTGATAGTTAGATTTGTGTGATTCTTGTGCTTACCTCTGGCTCGATTTTACCTCAAAATAAGGATCAAAATCAAACCGGCGATAAGGCCAAGAATCAAAATGTGCAACAACAATAAGAGGGATAGACTTGGAAGTAAACCGAAAAGAGAAAGAATAACAAACGGAGTGATCCACATTGGCGAAAAACGCCTTAAGCCCCTTGGGGAAAATGTTGTGGATTCTGCAACCGTCATTCAATGCTGCTTTCGATTTGAATTGAAATCTTCTTGCTTAAATTGGCAATAAATATAAGAACAAATTTGTCGAATGTCAACACTTTTTTGTGATTTTGCAAAATTTTTAACCGGTCCAAACGCGGGCGTCCTGATCGAATATGATCAAACACCCAAATAATCTATTGAAATTCCGGTCAAAAATCTGTATTTTAGATTTTCAAGAGCGCTTTCTGAACGGGCTCTGACCATCTTTTCAAACGCACGCTTAAAAAAGGCTGCGATCATTTTTTTCAACAGGACACTACGTGAATGAAATTTGTCGCAAACACATCGTTTCGCCGATCCGTTTTTTACACGATCACGGGGATTTATTGGCTTCTGCTCGCTTCCTGTGCGCGTCAGGCCATGCCCCCCGGCGGACCGGAAGATCGAACCCCTCCCCGTATTGTTAAAACGGTCCCTCCCAACGGGGCTACGCGTGTTTCACGATCGACACCCATTCAATTAACCTTTAGTGAAAAAGTGGACCGAAAATCGATCAATGACGCCCTTTTTCTGGCACCCGCGCCCAGAAATCCGTTTCGGCTAAAATGGCACGGAAAAACACTTTCCCTGGTTCTTCCGGATACTCTGCTGGCCAATCAAACCTATTTGGTCACAATCGGTACCAGTGTCAGAGACCGGCACGGAAACCCCATGCGAGAATCCTTTACGCTGGCCTTTTCTACCGGAGCTCACCTGGATAACGGAAGGATTACGGGGCGTGTTTTTAGCAAAGGCCCGGCACAGCGCATTCACATGTGGGGCTATTTGCTGCGGCTGGCTCCAACACCCAATCCCGAAACAGACCCCGCCCAGTACGTAACCCAGTGCGACGCCAAAGGGCGCTTTCGTCTGCAAAACCTTTCGCCGGGACGCTATCGGCTTTTTGCGCTCAACGACAAAGACGGAAATCGGCGCTACGATCCGGGTTACGATGCAATCGGCTTCCCTACCCGGGACGCGTCTCTGACGCCAAAAGATTCCACAGACGGCCCTCTTTTCTTCCGGATAGCCGTACAAGACACCACCCCGCCTGAAATCGTTTCCGTTTTTGCAACGGACAGCCGTCACATACAAATTCGAATGAGCGAGCCGGTGGATTCCCTTGATGCGGAAAATCTCAACCATTTTCTCATGTCCATCTCAAAAGAAAACCCCCCGCAAAGGCTGGCGCTTCGTATGAGCTACCGGAGTTTTTTGAATCCCAACCAGATTGTTCTGGTGACGGCGCCGCAGGATTCATCCCAAAACTACGTTCTCAAATTGCGTTCCATTCACGATCGGGCCGGGAATCTTATCGGAGCAAGCGATTCCGTCACCGTTCGCGGAAGTGCCCGCCCGGATACCCTTCCACCGCAGGTTGTACGCGTGTTCCCACCCGACAGCAGCAAGATGGTTCTCCCGGACGTCATTCTTTCGTGTGTGTTTAGTGAGGCCATCGATACACTCGGAACCGACGCGGTTCTTCTCCTGCAAACTGCCAAAGGGGACACCATTCCGGGACGAATGTCCTGGCTGCAACCGGATGTCCTGCGCTTTAAACCCCAACACCCTTTAAAGGGGAACCAATTTTACCGGTGGCATCTGCTTTCCCAACACATTTTTGATCTGGCCGGAAATCCCCTGAAAACGGATTCCACCCAAACCTTTCGGGTGGTACCGCACGACACCCTTTCGGACATTGGGGGAACAGTGCAGGATGCCGATTCTTCCGCAACGGGGCCGATTTTTCTGCATTTGAACCAAACCAATCCGCCGCATTTGAAAAAGACGCTCAAATTAAAACAGCCCGGCGCCTATTTCTTTAAAAACATTCTCCCGGGAAGCTACCGTATCTCGGCATTCCGGGACAAGGATAATAACGGAATGTTCTCCCGGGGCCGGTTAAACCCCTTTCGCTTTTCGGAACGTTTTTTCGTTTATCCGGATACGATTTTGGTACGATCCCGTTGGCCAAACGAAGGAAATAATTTTCAATTGCCCCAATAAATAGAAGAGGTTGCAATGCATTTACAATTAATCGACTGGATTTTATTGATCGCCTACTTTGTAATGGCTATTGTCGTGGGGTCTTTATTCACCAAAAAGGCCAGCCAGAGCATGGCCGAATATTTCGTGTCCGGGCGCAGCCTCCCCTGGTGGCTGGCCGGAACCTCCATGGTAGCCACTACCTTTGCGGCCGACACCCCGCTGGCCGTCGCAGGTCTGGTGGGCAGCCACGGTGTGGCCGGGAATTGGCTCTGGTGGAATATGGTGATGAGCGGTATTTTGACCGTTTTTGTTTTTGCCAAACTCTGGCGTCGATCCGGTGTTATTACCGATATTGAATTCACCGAACTTCGGTACTCCGGACGAGCCGCGGCCTTTTTAAGGGGATTTCGGGCCCTCTATCTGGGGCTTCCGATTAATTTAATTGTAATGGGCTGGGTTACACTGGCCATGGCAAAAATACTGGGAATTACCCTGGGAATGGGAAAATGGGAGGCCATTGCCGTCTGCCTGATTATCACGCTTGTGTACTCCACACTCGGAGGCCTCTGGGGTGTGGTGGTAACTGATTTCATTCAATTCTTTATTGCTATTGGCGGGGCCGTTATTCTGGCCGTTTTCGCTTCTCACGCCGTCGGCGGCATCTCGGGACTTAAACTCCAATTGACCCAGCATTACGGAAATTCAAAGCAGATCCTTTCATTTGTCCCGGAAGTGGGTTCCGTCTGGATGCCCATGCTCACATTCTTCGTGTATCTGGCCGTTAACTGGTGGGCGGCCTGGTACCCGGGAGCCGAACCCGGCGGCGGCGGGTACATCGCCCAGCGCATTTTTTCCGCCAAAAATGAGAAACATTCCGTCCTGGCAACCCTCTGGTTTAACATTGCCCATTATGCCCTGCGTCCCTGGCCATGGATTATCGTGGGACTGGCGGCCATGGTCTTGTACCCCAATCTGGCCGATAAAGAATCGGGGTACGTAAAGGTGATGGTGGACTACCTTCCTCCCGGCGTGATGGGACTGATGATGGCCGGTTTTGCCGCGGCGTACATGTCTACGATCAGCACGCAGCTGAACTGGGGATCATCCTACCTGGTCAATGATTTCTACCGCCGCTTTATTAAAAAAGACGGCTCCGAAAGGCACTACGTGTGGATTTCCCGGCTTGCGACCGTTCTGCTGCTCATTCTTGCCGCTGTTGTAACGCATTACATGACATCCATCGAAAAAGCCTGGAAATTTCTCCTCGCCATCGGCGCCGGAACGGGTTCCGTATATATTTTACGGTGGTTCTGGTGGCGGATTAACGCCTGGTCAGAGATTTCGGCCATGACGGCCTCTTTTGTGGTTTCCATGGTGCTTCAGTTTTATTTTCATTTGAACGGAAATGAACCCCTGCAATTTGCTCAAATTATGCTCATTACGGTAACCCTTTCCACTGCCACCTGGTTAATTGTTACGTTTTTGACGCCCCCGGAAAGGGAGGAGGTGCTGATCACGTTCTACAAAAGGGTTCACCCGGGCGGTGCGCTCTGGGCATCTATCCCGAAAAAAGCCGGACTGATCCCGCCCAAAGGGATCGTCAGCCGGGATTTGCTGGATTGGTTTTTCGGGGTGATTTTGATTTACACCTCACTTTTTGGCATCGGTAAATTTGTCCTCGGCGAGTACGGAATGGGATTCATTTTTCTCATTGGAGCCGCCATTTCCGGTTACGTGATTTATTACGATCTTTCCCGCAGGGGATGGGAAGCCGTTGCGGAATAGTGTATTCGGGTTCATCAAAAAAAGCGCATTTTGACCGTTTGACAAAAAAATAAGTCCATGGAGCAATTCATTGAATTTGGCCAAAAAATATCACACCGGTCCCGACTTTAACCGCCTGCGTACCACACTGCTTCGGGGCATCCCCGACCGTGTTCCTTTGCAGGAATTAATCGTGGACCGGAAAATTCAGGAACACCTTCTGGAACGGCCGGTCACGTCCATCCGGGATTCCATTGATTTCTTTGCATGCGCCGGTTACGACGCCATCCGCATTAGTCCTAAAGTAACCTTCCGGCCGGCCGAGTTGTCGGGACATCTGAAAACGGAAGCCACCAATCAGGACATTGAACGAACCTGGTATTCGGAAGGTGAAGGCCTGGTGAGGGATTGGGAATCCTTTGAAAACTATCCCTGGCCCAAATTGGAGGAAATCGACTATTCTGATTTTGAAATGGCCCAGCACCATCTTCCGGACGGACTCAAGATTCTGGCGCACTATGGCGATATTTTTACGTGGATCTGGGACATCATGGGATTCGAAACATTTTCAATCGCCCTTTATGAACAACCCGATCTCATTTCCGCAATCTTTGAAAAGGTCGGTGGAATCATTTACAGCATGTTCGAAACAATGGTTACGTTCGACAATATCGGTGCCCTCTGGTACAGCGACGATATTGCCATCGGATCCGGCCCGTTTGTCAGCCCGGACAGCTTTCGCAAATACCTGTTTCCCTGGATGAAAAAAATCGGAGACCTGGCCAAAGCACACGATCTGCCGTACATCTACCATTCAGACGGCGATCTCCGGATGCTTCTGGACGACATCATTGCCTGCGGGGTGGATGCGCTGCAACCCATTGAACCCAAGGCCATGGATATTCGGGAATTAAAACGGCAATACGGCGACCGCCTCTGCCTGATCGGAAATCTGGATCTGGAATACACATTGACCCGCGGGACACCCGATGAGGTTGTCAAAGCCACAAAAGGCCTCATTCGGGACCTGGCTCCTTCGGGCGGTTACTGTGTGGGCTCGGGGAATTCCGTTCCGGCCTATGTTCCTTTTGAAAATTATCTGGCCATGGTTGAAACCACTCTGAAATACGGAACGTATCCGATTCAGATTCCCGATTAAGCGGGATGCCTTGCTTCCAGTAAATTGGATTGAAAAATATGATTTGAAATGTGCGAAAAGATTCAACGGCTCGATATAAAACCATCATGGAGGATGCATGTTCAATAAAAAACCACACATTAAATTTGACAAAAAGGGTCTGGTTCCGGCAATCATTCGAAACGCCAAAACCGGCGAAGTGATTAATCTGGTGTACATGGATCGAAAAGCGCTTAAAAAAACGCGCGAATCGGGCAAACTCTGGCTCTACAATCGCAGTATGAAAAAGGTGTGGATGAAAGGACAGCGCTCCGGCGATACGGTTGATGTGGAAGAAATCCGTACCCATGTGGACAAGTACTCCCTGCTTATTAGTGGCGTCCCCAACGGCTCCGCCTGCCATACGGGAGAATCCTCTTGTTTTCCATTTGTTTATTGGAAAAAAGACGAGGATACGGATAAAGACGAGGATGTGCTTGAATCCCTTAAAAGCGTTTTCGGGGGCGAAACACAAGAGACCTCTGCCAAAACGGAGGACACGTCCGAAACTCATTTGACAGACGAAGAAGAAACTGTTTTCATTGAATTTCGGGAGCGCGGTGTATCGGAACAGGAATCCCCGGGGCATAGGCTTGCAGAGGTTGAAGAAGAAATTGAAGTTGTGGAAAAAACGCCCCAACCCGAGGCCACTCCGGCTGAAAAAGATGTGCTGGGAGAGCTGTATTGGTCGATCGCCGACCGCGTCGAGAACCCGGTTCCCAATTCGCCGCTTTCCCGACTCAGTCAGTTGGGTGTCCAGGAAATCTCCAAGCATCTGGGGCGGGACGTCATGGATGTGACCATGGCCTCTCTTCAAAAAGACCGGGAAACAACGCTAAAAGAATCGATTGACTTGCTCCGCCACTGGATTCTTTTGCTCCTCCAGCAGGGGATTACACTGTCTGAGATCTACGAGGAACTGGAAAAACAGATCTAAAAAAGAAAGTCCCCGGCACTTTAAACGTGCCGGGGACCTTATAAGGAACCTTAATTCTCACCTATTTTTGTAGTAATCCATTTTCTCCATAAGTTTCAACGCCTGCGGGAAATAATTCATAGACTGCTGCAGCACCGTATCCCGCATCAGATTGACCTGAAACTGACCCTTTTCTCCCCAAATGTGATAGGCAATTTCCCGCTTTAGGAGATAATTCAGATCCTTTACATTGTTGGCATCATTGAATTTATCTGCCTTTATTTTCTTATTATCTTTCAAAACATAGGCTTCAAAATCGGACAACATTTTGGGAGAAACCTTGAAATCCTGGACAAAATCCAACAATTTCATTTGTTTGATTTCCGGATGGGCGTGGAGGTAATCATCGATAAAGGTGTAAAAATAGCGGTTCGGATCGTAAACCAGATCAATAATGAAACGTGAGGGCGGTTTTTCCTTGCTTTCAAGCATAATATCCGGACGAATACCTCCCCCTCCGTAAACCGTGCGCCCGCCAAATGTTTTAAATGCCGGAAGATTCTTTGAATTCTTCTTGATCAGGCTATCCACGTAGGCTTCTTTGTAATATTCATCCTTTGATTTGTGGGAATAGTCTCTTTGGATGCACCGCCCTGAGGGAGTGTAATATTTGGCGGTTGTAACCAAGAGCACGGACCCGTCTTTGAATGGATACTGGCTCTGAACCAGACCCTTGCCAAAACTGGTTTTTCCGACAATCAGGCCTCTGTCCCAATCCTGAATGGCGCCCGAAACAATTTCCGATGCCGAGGCACTTCCGTGATCAATCAAAACAATGAGCGGATACAGGGGATGGGTGGCTTCGTCGGTGGCGTAATAGTCGCGATAGGAACTGGGAATCCGGCCCTTCGTGTACACGATCATTTTTCCGCCGGGAATAAATTTATCGGCCACTTCCGTGGCAATCTGCAAATAGCCGCCGCTGTTGCCCCGTAAATCCAGAATAAGTTTGTCCATTCCCTCGGATTCCAGTTTATTCAGGGCTTTTTCCAATTCCTGACCGGTTGTTGCCGAAAATCGGGCGATGCGCACGTAACCGATTCCCGGGCGCAACATGGCCGCATCCGGAATACTTTCCACTTTAATTTTTTCGCGGGTCAGGGTAAATTCCTTGGGCTCGTCCCAGCCATCCCGTTCGATGGTCACTTTAACCTGAGTCCCCGGCGGGCCCATCAGCTTCTTGGGAACGTCGTCCCGCTTAATACCAATGGCAGATTCCCCGTTAATTCCAATGATGCGGTCTCCCGACCTCAAGCCCGATTTAAATGCCGGGCCTCCCTCAAAAACGGACATGATCGTAATCTTTTTGCGGATAATATCAAAGCTGATTCCAATACCGGAATACCCGGCAAATGTTTTGCTCCAATTCTTGAATTGATCAGCCGTCATGTAGTTGGTGTGCGGATCCAGATCCGAAAGCATCCCCCGAATGGCATTGTTGATCAGATCATTCGGATCGGTTTTTTCAACATAACTCTGTTGAATGATGTTCAGTACCGTTGTAAAAATGTTCAGTTTCTGATAAATGTTTCGGCGGGAATCCTTTGGCTGCAGCTGGGAATACCCCAAATTTAACGCCCCAACGATTAAAAGAGTCGTTAAACTTCCAATAAAAAAATGCTTAATTTTCATCTAACAAAACTTCCTTTTTTAGAATTGAAAATGATATCTTACCAACAAACGTTGTTTCGATGGAAAATTCCTGCGCTGAAAAGAAATCTGCTTTTTCACAGGAGAACTCACGCCGCAGAAGATCATTAAATCTCAAAAACCTTTAACCGCCGACGGCTTCCCTTTGTTCCGGATTAATCGCCTTCCGAATACAACCTGACACAATTTCGTCCCGCCTTTTTGGCACGGTAGAGTGCCATGTCGGCCCGAACCAGCAGCTCTTTGATAATTGTGGCATCCACCGGATAGGTGGCCACCCCAACGCTGATTGTGACCTTACCGCCGGGCTGTGTTTCCTCCATAAAGAAGGGATACTCTTCGATGCTTTTGCGAAGCCTTTCGGCAAAGGCACGCGATCCGGCAACATCGACCTCCGGTAAAATGACGCAGAATTCCTCTCCGCCGTACCGCGCGACTACATCCGTATCCCGGACGGCCTTTTTCAGAATCTTGGCGATGTGCTTCAGAACCTGATCTCCGGCAGGATGCCCCAGTGTATCGTTGTAATGCTTAAAATTATCCACATCCAGAATGGCCAGTGACATGGGCCGGCCCGTCCGGCGCGCCCGGAAGACCTCATCCCGAAGCCGGATCCGAAAATAGCGGTAATTGTAAAGCGACGTGAGTTCATCGGTAATGGAGGTTTCACGAACCTTCTGGTACAGTTGGGCATTGGCAATGGCCACGGAGACAATGTTTGTAATCAGCGTCAACATTTCCAAATCGGTTTGATTGTACGCCTCGCCGTTGATCTTGGACCCAATCAGCACCATTCCCACCAGCCGGTGCGAATGAATCAGCGGGGCGATGACCTCCGATCCGTAATCCCGGAACCGCTTGATGTCCTTCAGCGATGTAAATTCCTCGGCAATCAGAATAGGCTGGCGTTTTTTAAAAATGATCTTGATCACCGGATCGGTTACTTCAATCGTGGTTTCAGACACATCCTCCGGATCAAAACCTTTTGTTTTTACAAGATTAAGGTTCTTGCGATTTTTCGTATCCACAAGATAAAGCAGGGCATTTTTAATTCGGATTTGTCCGATCAGGGTGTTTAAATAGGAATTCACCAACTGATCCAATTCCAGGATGGCGGTTAAATCCAGGCTGATCTGAAAGAGATTGTGCAGTTCGTAGATACGACGCTTAAGCTCCCGATTCAATAATGACAATTCTTTCGAGGCACTGTCAATCTGCTGTTTGTACGTTTTGGTGCGGACATGAACGCCCGATTCCGTGAGCTCATCGGTCAAAAACAGAATGCGTGAGCTCAATTTTCGGCTGGCAACACTGCCGACAATCAGAACCAACAGCAGGCCAATGGCCAGTTTCCAGCCAAAAACGAGGGGAATAATCGGCGTGAACACCAGAAATCCGATTAAAAAGGTAAAGCCGATAACGCCCAGAATCAGGCCAACGGATCGATAATCAATAAATTTTGCACGTTCCAAATTAAGTCCTAATTTCTAAATAAGGGTTAACACGGACAACACCTTTCCAAAAGAGGTGCGGCCATCGTCAATTCGCCAGAGGCCGTCAGCGCAGCATGACTGCGCCTATTAACCTATCGGCAGGTTTGTTTGTGCAATTAAGTGAAATTCAAACACACCCTAACCTTGTAAAAATATTAAAAAATATACAGAATATCAATGATATTGTCAAGACTTTTAATCGACCTGTCCCGAATATGACAAAAGCTTAAAATTTTGGCTTGCAAGAGAAGAATCTTCTTGATTGGAGTCATATTTTTTTTAAATTAGAAAGGGGATAGTGTTCACCTTGAATTCCAAAAACCAAACAGACAAGAAATGCGTCAACTTGTTCGAAAAAGCTTATTGATTGCCTTATTCTGGCTGTCGGCTGCCTCCCCCCTGTTCGCCCAGTATTATTTCGGCCGAAATAAGGTTCAATACAATCACTTCACCTGGTACGTTCTCACAACAAAGCACTTCCACGTGTATTACTATCCGGAAATGAAAGACCTGGCTCAAATTGGCGCCAAATTAGCCGAGGAAAGCTACAAGATTCTGGAAAATAAATTCAATCAATCGATTAATCGAAAAATACCGCTTATTTTTTACAGCTCCCACATCCATTTCGAACAGACGAACGTGCTGCCCAACTTCATCCCGGAGGGTGTGGGAGGTTTTTTTGAATACATGAAGGGCCGCGTGGTAATTCCGGCCAACGGCTCCATTTCGGAATTTCACCACGTGATTCAACACGAATTGGTGCACGTCTTCACGCACAGCCTAATCTCCCAGATTCTTCGCGATCACAAGCGAACCGACCTGAGTAATCTTCCCCTGTGGTTTATTGAGGGCATTGCTGAATATTGGTCCCAGGGCTGGGATCCGCAGGCGGAGATGGTCCTCCGGGACGCCGTTGTGAACGGTTACATTTATCCGCTTGATCAAATCTATCAGATCAACGGAACCTTTCTGATGTACAAAGAAGGGGAAGCCGCCCTGAAATACATTTCGGAAACCTACGGGGACGACAAGCTTCTCCAGCTAATGGAAAATTCATGGAAGGTGGACAACTTCAGCGATGTCATGAAATTGACCATCGGAAAAAATTACACCGAATTCGATAAGGAATGGATTTACCATTTACGGAAAAAATACTTTCCGCTTCTTAAAAAGGAAGATGATCCGGCCATGGTAACCCAGGCCCTGACCAAAGAGGGCATCAGTACCCAGCCGGCTTTTTTCGAAAAAAACGGGCAGCCGTGGATGGCCTTTATGTCCAATCGTGTGGGGTACACCAACATTTATGCGCGGCCGCTTGGGGTGAAAAAAAAATCGGTCAAACCCAGGATTATTGTCAAAGGGGAGCGAACGGCTTCATTTGAAGCCTTTCATCTGCTTCAAAGCAAGATCGATGTGAGCAAAAGCGGTCGGCTGGCCTTTGTGGCAAAGAGCGGCGGCAGCGATGCACTGTACATCTGGAATATTCCCAAAAATTCTCTCGAATATCGCTTTCAGTTTGATTCGCTGGTTGGAATTTCCTCACCCGCCTGGTCTGCAGACGAGTCGTCTCTCTGCTTTTCCGGAACGGATTTCGGGGGATTGAACGACCTGTACATCTACCACATTCGGAGCCGCAAACTGGAACGGCTGACCAACGACGTTTACCAGGATCGTACGCCGGTGTGGACGCCGGACGATTCGGGAATCATCTTCAGCTCCGATCGGGGAGAATTCGGGCGAACAGGTGCCCAAAATCTCTTTCGTTTGGACCTCAAATCGGGTGACATTTCCTACGTCACCCACGGAAATTTTCAGGATAAGTCGCCTGTTTTTTCGCCCGACGGCACCTACCTGACCTTTGTCTCCGATCGCTCGGGAAGTTTCAACATCTGGGCTATTCGGAGGGGTAAAAGGCAAGGCCCTTCAGGAAAAATAATCACCACATTTTCTCTGGCAGGAGATTCCACTCAATCTTTTCTTCAAAAGCCTTTGCTCAAACAATTGACTCATTTTGTCACGGCCGCGCAAACGCCTGAATGGACCCAAAACGGAGACCTCCTTTTCACGGCCTTCGAAAATTTCAACTTTCAGATTCACCTTTTAAAAAATCCCGCAAAAATTTTTCCGAAAGAAAAACCGGTGCCATCTCCCAGTATAGCCTTTAAACCGGATTTGTGGAAAGTCCGCTCGCTTTCTCAATCCGGGAAAAACACATCCATTAAATACAAGCGAAAATACTCTCTGGATGTGGCGCAGAGTTACGTGATGCAGGATCCGCTTTTCGGCAGAAGCGGCGGCGCTCAGTTGGCCATTAGTGACATGCTTGGAAACAGCCAATATTACATTCTGGTTTACAACGATGCCACCACCCGGGAGGAATTCCTGAAAAGCTTTAATGTGGCGGTTACCCAGTTAAATCTGGCTCATCGTACCACGTACGCCTGGGGTCTTTATCATTTTGCCGGACGCTACTTTAACTATTACGACGGTTTTTATTACGAACGCTTTTACGGGGGATTCACCTCCGCGAGCTACCCCCTGTCCACATTCCGCCGACTGGAGGCAAACCTGAATGTTCGCGCCTCCCACAAGGAATGGTACGGATCGGAGGTCGCCCGAAATGCCGTTCTCATCTCAAATTATTTCGCTTACGTTAAAGACAATTCTCTCTGGGGCCCCACCGGTCCCGTAGATGGGGAACGATTCAATTTCACCATTGGAAACACCGTGGACGTGCGCTATTCCAACGTCAATTTTTACACGTTTATGATGGATTATCGGCGGTACTTCCGGCTTTCCAGGAGAATCACTTACGCCACGCGTTTTGTGGGACGCGTGAACCACGGAAAGGAAACCATTAAGTTTATCATGGGCGGAAGCTGGGATTTGCGGGGGTACCCCCAATGGAGCATCTGGGGAGATCAGTACGTCCTGATGAATCACGAGCTGCGATTTCCATTTATCGACCGGTTTATTCTGCGATTTCCGTTCGGGGGGGTGCGATTTTCTTCCATCCGCGGCGCTCTTTTCTGGGATACCGGAAATGCCTGGGACGGGCCCCTGACTCAGCTTAAAGGAAGTGTGGGAGCCGGTATTCGCCTGAATTTGGGCGGCGTACTCGTCCTGCGGTTTGATTACGGAAAGACATTTTACACGACATTTGACAACTCGCTTTTTAAACCCCGCTCATTTCACATGCAGCCGGGGCGATTTAAGCAGTTTTTCTTCGGATGGGATTTTTAGGGGTGTAAAGACTTCA
The DNA here is from genome assembly GCA_013151735.1 of Calditrichota bacterium. NCBI lineage: Bacteria > Pseudomonadati > Calditrichota > Calditrichota bacterium. The sequence goes on from JAADHR010000026.1 coordinate 21,256, forward strand.
GGCGACACAGAGAAACACTGAGACGCACAGAGGACCACAGAGAAAATACAAAAGAACCCTTTCCTCCGTGGCTCTCTTCTTTTCTCTCTGTGGCTCTCCGTGCCATTCTTTTTCAGGAAACTAAGAAGGATTAAGAACTTTGCCAATGTTTTTCAAAAAAATTAAGCCTCTTTTGGCCATAAGCGTTTTCCTTCTGCTGGCCGGCTGCCAGCATCGGCTGATTAAACAACCGCTTTCGGCGGTACCGATGGAATGGTCTCAATGGGGTGGAAACGCCCGCCAGGACTTTTTCATTCCCACGCGGGAAAAACTTTCCGGCCTGAAAGTAATTAAACGAATGAAACTTTTGTCTTCCCCGGGAAAAACGCTTCTGGTCTCGGGAGATGTGTTGTTCGTACCAACTCTGGACGGAAAACTCACCACGTTTTCGCTGCGAACCTTCAAGAAAATCGGGCAGGTTAAGCTGCCCCAAAAACTGGCGGGAACCGCCGCTCTGATTCACAACGATCTGATTGTGGCCCTTCGTTTCAACAAAAAAAGTCTTTTTCGGCTGAATCCCCTGAACGGGAAAAAAGTGTGGACGGCCAAACTGGGTTCCATCGAAACGGAACCCCTTGTTGTCCCGCCGCAAATTTTTGTAACCACTCTGTACAAGGGTGTGGTTGCCGTTAATGATTCCACGGGAAAAATCCTGTGGGAACATCACCTCTCGGCACAAAGCCACAGCTCGCCAAACTTGATTCAAAATCAACTGGTTTTTGGAGATGACCGGGGAAACCTGCGGGCCGTGAAACCGGCCACCGGCGATTCCCTCTGGACTGCACCGCTGGGCGGCATTATCCGGGCCATGCCTGTGGGAGATGCCGAACGGGTGTACCTTGGCACAACCCGGGGCGATTTTTACGCCGTCGCGGCAAAAACGGGGCACATTCTCTGGAAATTTTCCGTGGGGGTGCGCATTTTCCACGAGGCCGCTGTCACGCCCGAGGGCATTTTCATCGTCGCCAACGACGGCTTTTTGTACAAGCTTTCCCCGGAAACCGGCCGCCTGCTCTGGAAGCACTCTCTCCGAGGCGTTGCCGGTACCCCGCCCCTGGTTTACGGAAGCCGAATTTTGCTGGGAACCCTGGAGCATCGTCTTCTGCTCATTGATCGTTTTTCTGGTAAAATCATCCAGGAGATCACACTCAAAGGACGGGCCCGCACACTGCCCGTTATCACAAAACATTTCGTCATCGCGGGTTCTGAAAATAAATGGGTGTACATTCTTAAAAAGGAGTCCACCCCATGAAACGTCTCTGGCTGCTTTTTCTCGTGGTAACAACTGGGTGGATTTCCAACGCTCACAGCCAGCCCGTTGGCTATCTTCACCTGACGGCGGCCCAACTGCCTGCAAAACTGTTCGTCGATTCCCTTTCAGTGCCGCCTGCCCGGGACACGCTCCTTGCACTTTCACCCGGTACCCATCGCATCCGGGCTACAACACCCTTTCGGGCAGATTGGCTGCTGCGTGATTTTCAACGATCCGTCCGGATCAAAGCACTGGACACCACAACCGTCGCCATCGTCTTTCCCCGGTATTTTTTTCTCTCCTCTCAACCGGAAGGCGCGTTTGTCCGTGCAGCAAATGCCGTCCTCGGGCGAACACCCCTGCTCGCAAATTGGGAAACCCTCAAAAACACACCCGTCCGCCTTGAAAAAAGGGGCTATTTGTCCAGGCAAATCCGGCTTCAAAATCCGAATGAAAAGCGGTTGATCATTCGCCTGAAAAAAGACCCTGGGTACTGGAAGAGGTTTAACCAGCTTCTGCAGAAAAAGCGGCTTCAAAGAAAACGTCTCCGGTGGGGAGCCGCAGGCACCGGCGGTGCCGCCCTTGCCTCGGGGGTAGCCGCCTATTTCCTGAAGAAGAAGGCAAATGCCGCGTACGATACCTATCTGAAAACCCCGTTCCCGGATAAGATTCAAACATATTACAACCGGGCCCAGCGCTACGACACATACGCCGGAACCACCTATTTAATTTTCGAAATCAATTTGATTTCAAGCGCCATTCTTCTCTTACTAACAATGGGGAAATAGTGCACATGTAAGATGCCGTTATTGGATCTGCATTGTTTTTTTCTCTGCGGTTCACCGACCTCTCGGAGGAAAAGAGGGAATATTGTTAAAACGAGTTGTTAAATTCCGGTTCGGAAAGCCAGTGAAATGAAAATACACGCTTTGCACCCCTGGAATGTGGATTATCACGCAGCGGTCGCTATTCAGAACGATCTGCGGAAAAAGATCATTTTTACAAATTGTGTAAAAAAATTAGAATTTGTAGCTGGGGCTGACGTATCTTTTAATCGGAAAGAACCAACACTGTTCGGTGTGGTCACGGTACTTCGGCTCCCCGATTTTGAAGAGGTTGAGCGTGGAGAAGCCATTCTGACGACGACCTTTCCCTACATTCCCGGATTGCTGACATTCCGGGAAGCACCGGTTTTGTTAGAAGCCTTTAAAAAAATCCGCATCCGGCCGGATGTTATTTTATTCGATGGACAGGGAATTGCGCATCCCCGGAGAATGGGCTTGGCGGCACACATGGGATTGCTTCTGGATACCCCTTCTATCGGTTGTGCCAAATCGCGTTTTATTGGTGAATACGAACCGGTTTCCAATGTAAAAGGGGCACGCTCCGAATTGAAAGATGAAGACGAAACCATCGGAGTGGCCTTGCGGACGCGGGAATCGGTAAAACCGATTTTTGTGTCCGTGGGACACAAAGTGGATTTGAATACGGCTGTAGACATCACATTAAAATTGGTTACCCGATACCGGCTTCCGGAACCCACACGCCGGGCACACGCTCTGGTGAACCGCCTCCGGGAATCGTATTTGGGTGAAGGGCGAAAATCATGAAAATGAACACGGCTCTCATTACCCACCCTGACCTGTTGAAACACGCCACGGGTCCGGGACACCCCGAGCGCCCGGAGCGTCTGACCGCGATTCTTAACCGCCTAAAGGAAACAGGTTTGTTAGCGGATCTTCTGGAAAAAACGCCCGAACCGGCTGATCTGAAATGGATTCAAACTGTTCACGACCCCGTCTATGTGGAGCGCGTAAAACGCCTGTGCCAAAACGGCTCCGGTTTCATCGATTCTCCCGACACACCCGTTTCAACCGATTCGTTTCGGGCCGCCCGCCTGGCAGTAGGAGCGGGTTTGCTGGCTGCCGACCTGATTGTTGAAAAAACCGTCACACACGCATTCTGCCCGATCCGACCACCCGGGCATCACGCAGAGAAATCCCGTGCAATGGGGTTTTGCCTCTTCAACAATGTAGCCGTTCTTGCACGGTATCTTCAAAAGAAACATGGTATTCGGAAAATTCTGATCGTGGATTGGGACGTTCACCACGGCAACGGAACGCAGCACGCTTTTTACGACGATCACACGGTCTTTTATTTTTCAACCCACCAATTTCCCCATTACCCGGGGACGGGTGCTGAATCGGAAAGAGGCTCGGGCCCCGGGGAAGGTTTCACACGAAATGTCCCGCTTCCGGCAGGTTCCGGAAATGAGGCTTATATTCGTGCCTTCGAGGAAATTCTTATTCCAATTGCAGAACGATTTCAGCCGGAGTTTGTTCTCATTTCGGCGGGATTCGATCCCCACCGGGACGATCCTCTGGCCGACATGGCCCTAACCGAAGAGGGATTTGCCCGGCTGACGCGCATCGTTCGGGATATTGCCGCCCATTTTGCAAAAGGACGTCTTATTTCCCTTCTGGAAGGCGGGTACAACCTGACCGCGCTGGGAAATTCGGCAGCCATTCACGTGCAGGAGTTGGTAGAATCCCCCGTGACTTAACACGCATTCTGCAGGAAATCACTTAACACGCATGAGAAAAGAAATGCCATCTCAGAAAATGAAGGATCCATTTGAAAACCAGCGGGAAAGGATGGTGCGGGATCAGATCGAGGCTCGCGGTGTTCGAAATTATGCCGTGCTTCGCGCCATGCGAAAGGTTCCCCGGCATCTGTTTGTTCCGGAAGCCTATCGCTCCCGCGCCTACAGCGACATGCCTTTGCCCATTGGGGAGGGAAAAACCATCTCCCAGCCCTATATTGTGGCCTACATGACCGAAGCACTCAAACTCCAGCCCACCGATCGTGTTTTAGAAATCGGGACCGGTTCCGGCTACCAGGCCGCTGTTCTGGCCGAATGCGCAAAAGAGGTGTATTCGATCGAAATTCTTCCCGAATTGGCTCAACAGGCCCGGGACGTGTTGGATGTGCTCGGGTATTCCAATGTCCACATCAAAATTGGCGACGGCTATTTGGGATGGCCGGAAAAAGCGCCCTTCAATGCCATCATCCTGACGGCGGCTCCTCCGACCCTCCCCCCGCCACTGCTGGATCAGCTGGCCGAAGGCGGCCGCCTGATTGCCCCGATAGGCACGGATTTTCAACAGCTGATTCTCCTGAAAAAAACCAAAGAAGGCTTCCAAAAACAAAGTCTTTTGCCCGTCCGATTTGTCCCGATGACGGGGCGCGCCCAAAAAATGATCTGACCAACACGTTTCCACCCTGTAGCCGCATCCTTTACGGATGCGCCAAAAATAATCCGCAGGCGTAAAGCCTGCGCCTACGCATCAATTCCAAAAATCCCACACCAGGCCGTAACGAAACGTGCGGCCGGGGGCCGGATAACCTGGCAGCAAAAAGTAGGTGTTATCCAGAATATTTTCAAAACTCACAAAAAAACGCACATCCGCCACATTAAAATAGCCGTAAAGATGGAGCAAAAAAACGGGCTGGCGCACACGAAAAGCCGACCACGGAGATGTGCCGGCCACATTAAATTCCGTTCGTCCCAAAAACCGAAAGAAAAGCTTCACCGTGGCGTCAAGATCATTTTGAAAAAAAAGATGATGAAAACTCAAACTTCCCCAGGAATCAACCGGCGGTACAGCGGATAACATTTCTGCCTGCCGCCCATTGGTCAAATGTACATTGGCTCCGCCGGCCAGTGTCCAATAGTTCAAGAAGGCCGCATGTCCCCACAAACTGGCGTTTCCGGCTACGATCTTTCCGGCACTTTCAACAACCACCGGAACCTCCAGCCATTGGACACCGGATAACAGCACCGAAACAGCCGCTGATTTTCTTGCTACAAGAGGCAATACCATGCCCTCCTGGAAGTTTGTGCGCGGGCGTTCGATTTCCTGCTTTGGAAATTGCCCCAAAAGTGGTAAAAAGTTTAGCCAGGCCCGATGGTAACTGCTGGAATCCCGAAAAACCGGCGCCAGAAAACCACCGGTCTGGTGGGTAAACCTCGCAAAAAAATCGGGAGACGGTCTTCCGTCTTTTCGAATATGAAAACCGATCTGTTGAGCTGAAAACCGGCTATTCCCCCCGCTCAGATTTAAGGCGACCGCTCCCTGCCAATCCTTAAAAAGCGGAAATCGGTCACTAATGAAACCGGACATCCGAATCACATGTTGTACGCTATTTTTGTATGCCAAACGCGTCAAGTGAAAACCGGGAATCAGTAAAATACGATGCCTTTTCCAGCGGAGGGCTCCCTGCCATTGAAATTGCCCGGTCCATTCGTCATCCCGGCGGTGGGAAAACGGTGATCGGTTGGTCCACTCTTCACGCAGATAGCGCACCTGCCACAACAGAGCCTGACTAAAATGGTAGGTGATTGGAGAAAACAGCTTCCCCTGAAGCCGTGTCTCCCCCACCTTTCTCTTCAACCCGGGGTAACTCGGGCTGCCAAAAACCCCTTGCGGCCCGGGGAAACCGGCCTCTCCGGTGTAAGCGCCGTAGGAAAGAAAAAGGTTTTTTCCAGACGAAAAAAACTTCTCTACCTCGCCTGTTTCGGTTTGAAAATGATAGGGTGAATTCGGTGTGTATCCGCCGTACGTTCCAAGTCCGCCGATGCCCTGAAGCCAGAGCCCCGGCCGGACCTGCTTTGTGAACAGAGCAAAAACTTCATCCCGGCCAAAATCTTTGGTTGAATAGCTCACCCGGCTGAAGGGACGGTCGTGTCTGGCAAAAATCGGATGAAGATTCAGGGCAAAATTACTCCCCAAACCGGCAATGGAGGCGGTTGTAAGAGAAAGGGTTTGAATTTTGGGCCAAGGCAGTCGCTGGGCGTCAAAAAACGGGATGAGATACGAGCGTGTGGAAAAATTGTTCCAACAAACAGGCATCCCCTGCAGATCACCGGCACCGGACAGCAGAACACCCGGTTGGCCATACCCGCCGGGAGACAAATAGATCACCCCGGGAGCCTCCTTCAGTATTTCTGCTGTATTTCCGTGAGGAGAAAACAGAAGCGTGCTGTCGGTCACGGTCCAATACGGTGCCTGAAGCGAATCGGACGGAACCGCGGCTGCATGAAGTGAATCCGAGTCTTGCGCCCGAACCGGAACGGTGGTCAAGCAAAACACCACCAAACAAACGGCTATTCTTCTGGCCGTCATAAATCCGCCTCTTTTAGGATTTTTTGAGGATCCGGGAAAAATCCTTGGCCGTGTTTTTCCAGGAATTGAATTGAAAAGGGAACAACCACCAAAAAAATAATAAAATTTCCGATTATGTGTAATACGTAGAATCCCAATCCGTAAATGACACTGGCCAGAAAGGTTGTTTTATTTAACCCTGCAAATGCCAAGAAACTGAGGGTTGTAAAAAGATCATACAGAAACGTCAGGACCAGACCGGAGAATCCCAAAAACAGCATCTTAGGAAACACCGGTAAACGGCGGACCCAGGGGCGAGAAAACCCTCCCCAGAATGCCACCAGTCCCATCGAAATGATTTGGGCTGCCATTAAAGGTGGAGGCGCGGCTCCCAGGGGATTTAGAAGCGAATACAGAAATTCCCCCACAACCGCCACTCCGATACCCCGCGCCGGGCCCAGGAAATAACCGGCAATAAAAAAGGTGGCCGTAATCAGCTCGATATTCGGGATGTACAAAAAGGCCCACCCAAGAGCAATTGCAAGAGCGACAAAAACAGCCATTTGAATCCAGATGCGCAGACGTTGGGACATACGTGACAAGCCTTTCGTGTTTTTGTGGCACAACAACAGCAGTCACTGAGACTCCAAAACACCAAGAATTATTTGACACTCACGCCCTAATTTTAAAAATTTAGATCCCTTCGCGTCTTCGAGTCTTGGTGGCCATAAAAAGTTTCTTTTAAATGTACAAATAATGTTTTTCAAAGACAAATCAATTTTACTCCGTACAAAATTTTGAAAAAAAAAGTGAAACCTTTTAAGCAACATATCGTATAAGGTATCGAATTTTTGAATGATTTATTCGATTTTTTCATACTGGAGAGTCACATGTCCGAACACACGAAAGAGCGGATTTTACAGGCAGCGGCGCGGATTTTTGGTAAGTTTGGGTACACAAAAACAAATATTGAGGACATCGCCCGCGAAGCGGGCATTGGGAAAGCCACTATTTACCACTACTTTAAAAGCAAAGAAGATGTTTTTCTTACCATTGTTCGCAACGAAGCGCATTCTCTTGAAATCCGCATTGACGAGGCCTTAAAAAAAGCCGGAAGCCCTCAGGAAAAACTCAAAACCTTCTTTCACACCCAGTACAAACATCTTTTCG
>JAADHR010000027.1:0-3955 GCA_013151735.1 Calditrichota bacterium
TCGTCTTTTTTGAAATTGGCCACGCGTTTTTGCAATTGATCCAGAATGTCCTTTTCGGTGTATCTGTAGTCGATGCGCACGCGGTGCATCCAATCCTTTTGCCACAGGAGGGCCTTTCGAACGGAATCGGGCAGGGATGTGCCCTGTTTCCGAAGGGTTTTGTCGATCAGTTTTTCGGCCTTTTTGAATTTTCCTTCTTTTTCCAAAAGCTGAATGCGTTCCATTGGGTTTTTAGGCGCACAGGATGTAAGCAGTGCCGCTGTGAACAGGAAAAGTATCCCCAAAATTCTCATGTCAATCGGAAAGCCTTTCATGGATTGTTTCTCCCTTTTGGTGCCGCATGATTTATGCATAAAAGCGGTGCGTTTGAGTGCTGCAAGCCGGTTTTCTGCAGCGTATCAGGCATGTGTAACAAAATTACGATTTTTTGGGGGAAATCGCAACAAGAAATTTACTTTTGTGAAGTGATAAAGAAGGTTGCTCTAAAAAATGCGTGCCCGTTTGGTACGCGAATTTTCACTAATTGGATTTATGGCCGCGAATGCGCGAATGAAAGATAAGAAAAATCCTTTCCTTCCTTCTCCCTGAAATAAGGAAGAAGGAGTCAGGGGGTGGGTTCAAAAGGCCGGGCTGCATCCAAAAGAAATGATCTTCCCCACAAAAATTCCAGGGGGAGCAAAAATAAATTATGCAGAAATAAAAATCATTCTCATTAAAAATCTCTTGACATCGCCCTCGGATCATCCTATATTTAAAATACGACAAATTAAGTCCGGTTTGTCGGTTTCGGAGTGGCGTCTATTTAATGCAAGAGGAGAAAAACATGTCGAAATCTGAAAACCTGTTGGAAATTCGGGATCTTCACGTATCCATTGAAAATAAAGAGATATTAAAGGGCCTCAATTTGACCATTCGCCGGGGAGAAATCCACGCGCTCATGGGGCCGAATGGAACAGGGAAAAGCACCCTGGCCAATACGTTAATGGGCCATCCGGCGTACACAATTACGCAGGGTGAAATCCTTTTCAAGGGGAAGACTATTCAGGAGATGTCTCCTGATGAACGGGCGCGGTACGGCCTTTTTCTGGCATTCCAGTATCCGAGTGCCATTCCCGGTGTCACGCTTTCGAATTTTTTGCGGTTGGCGGTGAATTCTGTTCACGGGGAAGAACTGAATGTGCTTGAATTTCACAAGCGGCTGAATCAAAAAATGAAATTACTGGAAATGGACCCTGCGTTTGCCAAACGGTATCTTAACGACGGGTTTTCCGGAGGAGAAAAAAAACGCAGTGAAATTCTCCAACTGGCCATGCTGGAGCCGGAAATGGTTGTCCTGGACGAAACGGATTCCGGTCTGGATATCGATGCCCTGCGCATTGTCTCTTCCGGTGTCAATAAAGTTATGACCGATCGAATGGGTCTTCTGATTATTACCCATTACGTGCGGATTTTGCAGTACATTCATCCGCAATTTGTGCATATTCTGTACGACGGAAGAATTGTGGAGTCCGGTGATTATTCCCTGGCTGAAAAACTGGAATCCCAGGGGTACGACTTTATTAAAGATCAAAGAAGCCAGCAGATTTTGCAGGAGGCCTGAGAATGACTCGTCACGATGTTACAAAAATCGGCTCTGATCGTCATAAATACGATTTTAAGAATCCCGAGAATTATTTTTTTAAGGCTCCGAAAGGGCTCAGCCGAGAGGTTGTCGAGCTTATTTCGGAAATGAAGGGCGAACCAAGCTGGATGCGCGACATTCGGTTGAAGGCATTGGACACCTACACCCAAATGCCCATTCCCACCTGGGGGGGTGATCTCTCGGAAATTAATTTTGACGACATTTATTATTACATAAAACCGGCTGAAAAACAGGGGCGAAGCTGGGACGATATTCCGCGCGACATCAAAGAGACCTTTGACAAATTGGGTATTCCGGAGGCCGAACAGAAGTATTTGGGCGGTGTAGGGGCGCAATACGAATCGGAGGCCATTTACCACAGCCTGAAAGAAAGTTTGCAAAAACAGGGCGTTATTTTTCTGGATATGGATTCCGGGCTGAAGGCCTATCCCGATCTGGTACGGGAGTATTTCGGAACGGTGGTGCCGGCCGGTGACAACAAATTTGCGGCCATGAACACCGCTGCCTGGAGCGGCGGCAGTTTTCTGTACATTCCGGAAGGCGTACACGTGGACATTCCCCTGCAGGCCTATTTCCGAATCAATGCCAAAAACATGGGGCAGTTTGAGCGGTCGCTCATTATTGCCGATGCCGGCAGCAGCGTGCATTACATCGAGGGCTGCACGGCGCCCATTTATTCCGAGGATTCGCTTCACTCCGGCGTGATTGAAATTATCGTTAAAAAGGGAGCGCGGGTGCGCTACACAACGGTTCAGAACTGGGCACCGAATATTTACAACCTGGTCACGCAGCGGGCGGTTGTTCATGAAGATGCCACAATGGAGTGGGTGGATGGCAATATCGGGAGTAAATTGACCATGAAATATCCGGCGGTTATTCTCAAAGGCCGCGGTGCCCGTGGCGAAATCCTTTCGATGGCGTACGCCGGGAAGGGACAGCATCAGGATGCCGGGGCCAAAGCCATTCATCTGGCACCGGACACCTCTTCGACCATCGTGTCAAAATCCATTAGCAGCAATGGCGGCCGGGCCAGCTACCGGGGATTGGTGAAGGTAAGCCAACATGCGGAAAATGTAAAATCAAATGTTCGCTGCGACGCTCTTATTCTGGACGAGCGGTCGCGCTCCGACACCTATCCCTACATGGACATCAACAACCCCACGGCGGTGATCGGGCATGAGGCCACGGTAAGCAAAATCGGGGAAGAGCAGTTGTTTTACCTGCAAAGCCGGGGCCTGGAAGAAACCGAGGCCATGGCTCTCATTGTTCGGGGCTTTGTGGAACCGATTGTGAAGGAACTGCCCATGGAATATGCCGTGGAATTAAATCGCCTGATTGAGATTCAAATGGAGGGTTCCGTAGGCTAAACAGACGGACATGAAAAAAGCGAGAAAGAGACACCAAACTATGGAAACACAGTTGAAAGACGAAAAAATAGACAAGCAGGCTGTTCTTCGATTGTCTGAACAGCTGGCTGAACCCGGCTGGCTTCGGGAATACCGCCTGCGGGCATTGGAACGGTTTATGAGAGAGCCCTGGCCAACCGGTAAAGAGGAAGAGTGGCGAAAAACAAAAATCCGCCATTTTCAGGGAGAAAATTTTACGGTTCCGGCAGATCCGTTTAGCTACCCGGGGAAGGGTAGTGGTGCAAAACTTCCACCCGGTCTAAACGGGCTGCTGGGTGAGGCGTCCCTGCACGCGGGGTTGCTTGTGCAAATGGGACAAAAGCCGCCTTTTAAACGTCTTTCTGAGGAAGCCAGGGCTCAAAACGTGCTCGTAAGCGATTTGCCAAGGGCCGTGCGGGAATACCCGGATTGGGTAAAACCCTTTTTGGATAACCGGGAGACAAATGCAGCGGGGGGTAAATTGGAGGTTTTACACGAAGCCTTCTGGAATGCCGGTGCCCTGGTTCGGGTTCCCTCAAATACGGCTCTTGAAAAACCAATTGTTTTAGTGACGCATTTTTCCGGGATGGAAGAAAGTGTTTTTCCTCAAACGCTCATCGCAGCCGAACCCAACAGCCGGGTTCACATTCTGGAAGTCGTTACGTCCGAGTTGCCGGCATCCCGGTTGTCCGTTAATCGAAGGGTAAAAATTTTGGCGGCCGAAGGCGCCCGGATTGACTATTCCTTGCTTCTTTTGAATTCCGGCAACGAGACGGCTTATTCTTCTCTCACGGCTGTCGGGCATCGCAGCAGCTCCCTTCACGTCCGGCTGTTTCAAATGGGGGGCCGCCTTTCTAAAACACATATTCAAACCGATCTGATTGGCGAAGGCGCCTCGGCGAATATTCGGGGTCTCTATTTTGCGGAT
>JAADHR010000027.1:3961-55999 GCA_013151735.1 Calditrichota bacterium
CAGCACATGGATTTCAACACCATCCAAAACCACTTTGAACGTTTCACGGAAAGCAATTTGCTTTTTAAGGGTGCCGCGGGCGGACAGGCGCGTTCGGCCTATCGCGGGGTCATTCACATTGTCCCGCAAGCACAAGAGACGAATGCGTATCAGAAGAACGCCAACCTTTTGCTTAGCCGGGAGGCCCATGTGGATTCGAATCCCGTACTTGAAATCGAAGCAAATGAGGTGCGGTGTTCTCACGGCGCCTCCACCGGCCCTGTTGATCGGGAGGAGCTGTTCTATCTTCAATCGCGGGGGCTTTCCCCAAAACTGGCCCAACGGCTGATTGTGGAGGGGTATTTCAATGAAATCATTTCTCTCTTGCCTTTGGAATCGCTTCAGGATGCCGTTCGTCAGGCCATTGATCAAAAAATAGAGTTGTCGGATTTCAATTGAAGGGTTGAAGAAGAGAGCTGGTGAAAAAAAAGATTCATTGCAAATTAAAAACCAGGGATATCGCCAAATTTGTTTTTTTGTTTCAAAAAACAAGTTGTGAAAATTTGTAGAATTCGTGGGCAAAGGCTTTGTGGAGCGAGCCTGTTAATTTTTGAGAAAGGACATATTGATGAGTGAAATTATAAATAATCGGCAGCAGCGTGTGGATATCATGAAAGCCCTTATTCGCCAGTTACACGACGGCGTGGCGGAGGAGCGCGTTCAGAATCAATTGGAAAAAATGCTTGTGGAGGCAGATTACTCCGATGTTTTTTTGATGGAAATGCAGCTCATTCAGGAGGGAGTTCCTCAGGAAAGCATTCAGAGGTTATGCGACACCCATACGCGCGTTCTGAAGAAGCAATTGGATTTACAGGAAACGCCCGAAACCACGCCGGGTCACCCTGTTCACACCTTCGTTCAGGAAAATAAGGCCATTGCTTTTACAACGCAAAAAATTCGTCGACTCTTTGATCAGATAGACGGATTACCTCCACAGGAGGATGCCATGCCTCAGATGCTGGAAATCCATGCGCGGCTTAACGATTTAATGGATATTGACAAGCATTATCGCAGGAAGGAGAACCTGCTGTTTCCCTATTTTGAGAAGAAAAACATGCCGGGTCCGCCTGCTGTTATGTGGGGCAAACATGACGATGTTCGACGGCAGCTCAAATCTGTACTGAGTGCGCTTCAGGGTATTTCAGAAATTGAGGCTTCGGAAGCACGCGCCTTCAACCGGCTGGCTGTGGAAACGGTGCTTGATGCCATTGACGATATGATTTATAAGGAAGAGAAGGTCCTGTTTCCGACGGCAATGGATTTACTCGATGAACAGGAATGGTATGAAATTTACAACCAGAGTGATGAAATCGGATACTGTTTATTTGATCCCCAATTTAAATGGGTGCCGGAGGGTTCTGTGGTTGAATCGGTCAACGAAGGAAACTTCGAAACCGGGCGGATTCACATGCCCACAGGGTACGTTTCTCTCACCGAATTGATGGCCATTTTCAAAACGATGCCCTTCGATTTAACGTTTGTGGACAAAGACGATATTGTTCGGTATTTTTCACCCGGACAAAATCGTATTTTTGACCGTTCCCGTGCCATTCTGGGAAGAAAGGTTCAGTATTGCCATCCGCCTAAAAGCATGCACATTGTAAACCAAATCCTGAATGATTTTAAATCGAATAAGCAGAATGAGGCACGATTCTGGATCAGGCTGGGCCCCAGGCTGGTTTACATCGTTTATTACGCCCTGCGCGACGATCAAAACAACTATCTGGGAACCCTGGAAGTTACACAAGATGTGACGGAAATCAATCAATTGGAAGGCGAACGTCGCCTTTTGGAATATGACGAAAAATAAGGACACGATTCATGGAAATCAGAAATACAACCACGCTGGATGAACTGATCAGCCACTCGCCGGAATTGGAAGGGTTTTTAGAAACCTTTGTTCCGGGTTATACCGACGTAAAACAGATTCCCTTAAAAGCCAGCGTTCGAAAAATTCTTACGGTGGAACGAATGGCGCTTATGAAACAGACGGATGTCGCCGCTTTTGTAAGACTGCTGCAGGAAAAAACGGGAGACTTACCGGCGGATGAACCGGAAAAATCTATTGAATTTGAGGCATCGGACCCGGAATGGATTAAGGGCGTACCGCTCAAAGTGATCGATGGCGTTGAAATGCTGAATCGTGGCGAACATCCGGTGGGTTCAATTGGTCAAATGATGCAAAACGCCCCAAAAGGAGAATTTGTTCTACTCACGACGAATTTTTCTCCCCAGCCTTTGATTGATGCCATGCAGCAACAGGGATATGAGGTTTACTCCAGAGAGGATTTACTCAGGAAAGGTCTCTTCCTGACCTTTATTTTAAAGGGCTAAAAGGCCCGAAGCCGGTATCTGAAAATTTGGAAAATTTTTATTGCTTTTCAACGATTTATTCTTTATACTATCTAAAAAAATGGAGTTTGCAATGGCCGTAGATGTACAATTCAAGAGCATGGGCAGTGAATGGTCAGCTCCGAACGATAGTTTAGAGTGTCGCAAGGATTTTCCGATCCTGTCTCAAAAAATCAATAATCATCCTCTCGTTTTTTTGGATAATGCGGCATCCACCCAAAAGCCCCTTTCAGTGATCAGAAAAATGCAGAAAACGTATGAGGATGGCTATGCCAATGTTCATCGGGGGGCCTATCAGTTGAGTGCGCAGATTACGGACGAATACGAACGATCCCGGCAGAAAATTGCGGATTTCATTCATGCTCCGGGCATGCAAAATGTGATTTTTACAAAGAACGGATCGGAATCGATCAATCTGGTGGCCTATTCCTGGGGCAGGCACTTCTTAAAATCCGGGGATGAAATTATTATCACCGAAATGGAACACCACAGCAATCTCATTCCCTGGCAGATTTTGGCTCAGGAAAAAGATGTGGTGCTGCGGGTGATTCCTGTTTTGGATGATGGGACGCTCGATCTGGAGACCTACGAAAGTCTGCTTTCTGATAAGACGAAGCTGGTGGCGGTTACCCACGTGTCCAATGTTCTGGGAACTGTTAATCCTGTCGCAAAAATTGTACAGATGGCTCACGATGCGGGTGCCCGGGTTCTGGTGGACGGTGCACAAAGCACACCCCATTTTCCGGTAGATGTTCAGGCGCTGGATTGCGATTTTTTCACCTTTTCCGGACATAAAATGCTGGGCCCAACCGGCATTGGTGTTCTTTACGGAAAAGAGGATATTCTGGACGAAATGCCTCCTTTCTTGGGCGGCGGTGATATGATTGCCGATGTCTGGATCGATCATGCGACGTATAGTGATTTGCCTTTCAAATTCGAAGCCGGTACCCCCCCGTTTGTGGAAGCCATCGGACTGGGTGCGGCGATCGATTACCTCAATGCCATCGGGATGGATCGGGTCTGGCAGCATGAACAAGAAATAACCCAATACGCCCTTTCGAAGTTGAAAAATCTTCCCCGTATTCGGCTGTTCGGTCCCGACACGAACCGTGCCGGCGTTGTTTCGTTTTGCCTGGATGACATCCATCCGCACGATGTGGCCACTGTTCTGGATCAATATGGAGTGGCTATCCGCACGGGACACCACTGTGCACAACCGCTCATGCGGCGATTTGGGATTCCCGGAACCGCCCGTGCCAGTTTTTATATCTACAATACCTTGCTGGAGGTGGACCAGCTCATTCATGCATTGCACAAAACACGGGAGTTTTTTGGATAATGGCACTGGAAGAATTGTACCAGGAAATCATTTTAGATCATTACAAGCATCCACGGAATAAGGGGAAAATCGAAAACCCCGACATTCAGGAACATGCCAAGAATCCCCTTTGCGGCGATGAAATCAACATCTCGGCAAAGGTGGAAAATGGGGTGATTACAGAGGTGAAATTTTGGGGACAGGGCTGCTCCATCAGCCAATCATCAGCCTCGTTGCTCACGGAGGCCCTTAAGGGAAAGAGCCTGGAAGAAGCAAAGCACCTGATCTGGATCTTTCAGGAAATGCTCTCCGGGCACGACCTGCCCGAAGCGGAAAATATCGACTGGGGGGAACTGGAAGCCCTGCGCGGCGTTACCAAGTTTCCGGCCCGGCTGAAATGTGCGACCCTCGCCTGGAATACGGTCCAAAAGGGAATTGAGATTTTCGAGAAAAAGCCCTGAGAAAAGGCCTGGATTCAAATGACCGGGCTCAAATCGGGCGGGCGCCCGGATTGATGAAAATATCTCACCCGGTTCCTGAAAAATACCACGCACAAGCCATCAAACCGAACCATTTTTTCACAATTACCCCCACGTTTTTTGCCCTTTAACATCCTGTACTATTTGACCCGCCATTTTCTTCCGAAAAAAGTTATATTTTTGCAATAATTCAAATTTTCTCTTGACTCTTATTTTTAAAGCAATAAATTATAGGTGCTCAAAAATAAAGAGCAAAAATCGTTATGTGCAGTGAATTTTTAAAGGTTAAGGAGGTTGTTTTATGGCCAAAGAAAAGCTGAATCCCTTCAAGATTGCGCAGCAGCAATTGGATGAGGCCGCCGAGAGGTTGGGTCTGGATGAAGCAACCCGTGAATTGTTGCGTTGGCCAAGTCGGGAAATCTGGGTGACGATTCCCGTCAAAATGGACGATGGCTCGGTAAAGGTGTTTCATGGATTTCGAGTCATGTACAGCAATGCCAGAGGTCCGGCCAAGGGTGGTATCCGTTGGCATCCTGAAGAAACGATTGATACGGTTCGCGCCCTGGCTGCCTGGATGACCTGGAAAACATCCGTGGTAGATATTCCACTGGGTGGTGGCAAAGGCGGTATTGTTTGTAATCCGAAAGAAATGTCTGACGGCGAAAAAGAACGTCTGGCTCGTGGTTACATTCGTAAAATCGGGCATTTTCTGGCGGTAAACAAAGATGTTCCTGCACCAGATGTGTACACCACCCCGCAAATCATGGCCTGGATGGTGGATGAATACGAAACCATGATGGGCTACAATCACCCGGGAATGATCACAGGTAAACCCCTGGAACTGGGCGGCTCTCAGGGCCGTGGCGATGCGACAGCCCGTGGTGGGGTGTACACCGTTCGCGAAGCCGCCAATGCGCTGGGCATAGATGCATCCAAAACAACATACGCCATTCAAGGATTTGGAAATGCCGGTCAATTTGCCGCACTTCTCCACAAAGAGATCCTGAAAGGTGGAAAATTGGTTGCCGTCAGTGATTCGAGCGGCGGGGTTTACAATGCCGATGGATTTGATCCCAAAGCATTGGTTGACCATAAATTGAAAACCGGCAAGGTAACGGGATTCCCCGGTGCCAAATCCATTACAAATGAAGAACTGCTGGAATTGGATGTGGATGTACTCTATCCGGCAGCTCTGGAAGAAGTGATCACCGAGGACAATGCCAATAATATCAAAGCAAAAATTATTTGTGAATTGGCAAACGGACCGACTACACCGGCTGCCGATGAAATCCTGTTCAAAAACGGCGTGTTTGTCATTCCCGATTTTCTGGCGAATGCCGGCGGTGTGACGGTTTCCTATTTTGAACAGGTTCAAAATACCTACAACTATTACTGGGAATTAGAAGATGTGCATCAGCAATTGGATCGCAAAATGACCAAGGCGTTCCATGCGGTGTACGATGTGCACAAACAGGAAAATGTTCACATGCGGTTAGCGGCCTATCTGGTGTCCGTGAAGCGTGTGGCAGAAGCCTGCAAGTTGCGCGGCTGGGTGTAATTCTAAAATCCCCGGTATTAAATTCTTTGGAAGGGCCGAACTCGTTTGAGTTCGGCCTTTTTGTTTGAATACGAATGTCCCCGGCATTTTCAGTGTGCCGGGGACTTCTGCTTCCAACCCGGTAAATGGAAATCTTTCCTTGAATCTTTCCGCAAACTTTCTTACATTTTTTCAATCACAAAAATAGGAGAACCCAAATGGAACCCAAATACACCGAACAAATTATTGAACGATTCAAAAAATACGTGTCGTTTGACACCCAATCTTCCGAGGAATCGGAATCGTTTCCGAGTACCATGAAACAAAAGAAGCTGGGGAAAGTTCTTGCCCAGGAATTAAAGACGATGGGACTGCAGGATGTGGAAATGGATGAATGGGGGTACGTGACGGCCACCCTGCCGGCCAACACCGACAAAAATGTGCCGGTGGTCGGTCTCATTTCTCACATGGACACCTCCCCTGAGGTTTCCGGCGCCAATGTTAAGCCCATTATTCATAAGAATTATCAGGGCGGCGACATCCAATTGCCCGGCGATCCGACACAGATTATCCGATTCGAAAATACACCGGCGCTCAAAGATCAAATCGGCAACGACATTATTACCGCAGACGGGACCACCCTTTTGGGGGCGGATGACAAAGCCGGGATCACGGAAATCTTCACGGCGGTGCAGTATCTTCTGGATCATCCGGAAATCAAACACGGCAAAATCCGAATTGCCATTACCCCGGATGAAGAAGTCGGGCGCGGAACGGAACATTTTGATGTGAAGAAATTCGGAGCCGACTATGCCTACACCCTCGATGGCGAAACGGTCGGCGAGATCGAAAATGAAACCTTTTGTGCGGACTCCGTAGTGATTACCATTCACGGAATCAACATGCATCCCGGTTACGCCAAGGGAAAGTTAGTGAATGCGATTAAGGTGGGCGCAGAAATGATTGCCCGGCTTCCCAAAGATGAATTATCCCCGGAAACTACCGAGGGGCGGGAGGGCTACGTTCACCCGCACGCCATCCAGGGCGGTGTGGAGACCACCACGCTCAAGTTTTTGATTCGCGATTTTACGGTGGAAGGGCTTCACGAAAAAGAGGAATTTCTGAAAGGAATTGCAGATTCCGTCATAAAGAAATTCCCCGGTGCCACAATGGATTTTGAGGTTCAGGAATCCTACCGAAACATGCGCTATAAATTGGATGAAGATCCAAAGGTCGTCGAATTTGCTCTGGAAGCCGTGAAGCGAACCGGATTGGAACCCCATTTAAGCATTATCCGCGGCGGAACCGACGGGTCGCGGTTGTCTTACGAGGGGCTGCTCACACCCAATATTTTTACAGGCGGACACAATTTCCACTCAAAGTTGGAATGGGTATCGATTCAGGATATGGAAAAAACGGTGGAAACCATCATCAATTTGGTTCAGGTTTGGGAAGAAAAAAGCTGAGAAAGGTGAACCGGAGTTTTGTAGCCGCAGGCATTATGCCTGCGGATTTTTTTAGGAGGGCGCATCCGTAAAGGAGGCGGCCACAGGTTGATGTCTGGAGTAAGTTCGGGTAGAGGAGTTTGAAAGGGATTCGGGTCAAGTACCGATTTACCGCCCCTCTATTTTCTTGCCTTTACCAGAAGAAAAATTCCCACGGTACCGAAAAATAAATCGCTGAACCAGGCCGCCCAAAACGGGGAAAGGGTTCCGTCGTGTCCAAGCGACTGCGTAATCTTGATCATCCCGAAAAAAATGAAAACGATGATCAGACTCAGGCCAAACCCCAATGCCGGGCCGCTGCGCCGCGAGGTGGCTGCCAGGGGAATGCCAAATAGAACGATAATCAAATTCGTCAACGGGAATGCCAGTTTAAACTGAAGATCCACCAGCCATTTGGTGGGGTCTACTCCTGCCTCGCGCATTTTTTCAATAAATGTGCGTAATTCGAAAAAATTCATTTCTTCCGGTTTTTTCTGCGTTTTGTCCAGATCCTTCGGCAAGAAGCTGAATTTCAAATCATCCTTAACCCGAAAATGGGAGAGGGTTTCCTTGTCACCTGAAAAAATGCGAAAATAGCCGTTTTGCAGTTCCCAGTGGTTGTTTTTCCAGACCATTTTTTCCGCATCAATGCGGGAGATTAATGTTCCTGACCGGAACGTCTGAATGCTCACATTGTAGGCGGTCTTCTTTTCACCATCATACAGACGAATGGTGACGCGCTGGTGCTGACCTTCCAGAATGGCAATATTACTTCTCCGGTAGTAGATTTGGGGCGGGATTTTATCCAGATAAAGCCGTTGAATCTTAAACTTGGCCCGATTGGCCTCGGGTACGATGGATTCATTGAAAATCAGTGCCCCCAGACTGACCAGGAATCCGATAACAATTAACGGAAGGGCCACGCGGTACAGGCTGATCCCTGTGGATTTCATGGCGGTTATTTCGTTGTATCGGGAAAATTGGCCGATCGACAAAAGGCTTGCCAGCAGCATGGCCACCGGGAGAACCAGCGTAAAAATATTCGGTAAATAGTAGATGTAATATTCGATCACCAGCAGGTAAGGCACCCGTTTATCGATAAACCGATCCAGATTTTCGATCAGATCGACAATCAAAAAGATGGCAATAAATGCGATTAACGTAAACAGCAGTACGTTTAGAAATTGTTTTGAAATGTATCGATCCAGAATTTTCATGGGTTGTGTTGTTTTTTGTCGGATTCAATTGTTGTTAGTTTGGGATTCATTTCCTCAAAAACTTTGGAATAAACCGGGTGAGCTCCAGCGGGTGAAATTCCCGTACGCTGGAAACGGTCAGGTAAATTCCGGCTGCTCCCACAAAAATATTGGCAGCCCACATCGCCCAGAAGGGTGTAATATATTGCCGATCGGCAAGTTCTTCTCCCCCGATCAGGAAAATCCAGTAAATCAAAAAGAAAACCACACTGATGCCCCCGCTGATCCCCAGATTCCCCTTCCGCGTCATCACGCCCAGAGGGGCGCCAATGAGCACAAATACAATACACGCGGCCGGAATCGAATATTTTTTGTGAACCTCCACCATGAGTGAATTGATAGATCGGTCGTAACTCTTGAGAATGCGCTGTTCCATCTGGAGCTGGGAAATCAAATTTGCGGTCTCTCTTGTCACGATTTCAGAATCCCGTTTGGCCGGACGAAAGGCAATCGCTCCGCCTGAAGGAAGAGCGTTTGAGATACTGGCACTTTGGGCCAGCAGATGTGTGCGAAAAACCTGCCGAAAGGGTTTTTCTCCCATCCGATACAGATTTTCGCGCTCCCGGACAACGGCCTTTCGGAGATTTCTGACATCCTGAAGCAGCATTTCAACGCTTTTTTCCCGGTCGCCCCGGTACTGGGAATTGCTTCGTTGGAGGGTGAGTCCGGGCACATCAATGGCTACCCGGTATTTGTGAAACCTCACGCGCTGGTACTCAGAGAGTTTTCCAATAGCAATCTCGTGAATTTCTCCGTCGTAAAGATTGAGAATCAGCCGCTCCGACTGGTAATCGAAATGGACGCTTCCCCATTTGGCCAGGATGGTTTTCAAGCTGTTACGATCGCTGCGGTCGTCCAGAACCACATCGTAAATTTTGGAGGAATCCCCGGCGTTTTTAACATCGTGTACCAGCAGGGTAATCTTGGGAATTTCTCTGAAAACAACATTGGGCTCCAGTTTAAGGGTGGGGCGTTTGCGCAAAATATCGGTTGTGAGCAGCCGGGCCCGGTGGTTAAAATTGGGAAGCACCCGGTCGTTGAAAAGAACCAGCAAAATACCCACGCCCGTAAAAAAGAGAAGAACGGGGGTCAGTACCCGATAAAAACTGATGCCGCTGGATTTGAGCGCTGTGATCTCGTTGTCCGCAGAGAGACGCCCGAAAGCCATAAGCGTGGCAATCAAAACGGCCATCGGGACGGCCAGGGCAACGATCCAGGCAATATTCAGAAAAAGAAATTCGAGGACGATTTTCAATTTGAGTCCGCGGCTCAAAATGTGTCCCAATTCCCGAAAAATAATATTCATCAGGAAAAGCAGGATGATAAGCATCAAGGAAAAAATGAACGGACCGATATGTTCCTTGAGAACGTATTTAGAGACGATTTTCATAAATTCTAAAAGTCGGGGAACTTTACAAGTTGTTTGGAATTTTAATAATTGTGAATTCCATCGTATCTGAAAACCTTTTTACAAAATAGTACGAATCACCATCAAAAACAAGGTTAATTTCAATTGTTTACCGAAGAGCTGAGTTCATTCGGAAAAGCTAACCGTTTTTAATTTCAGGAATTTCAAAAAAATTGGCTTGATATTCCTCAATATATTTATTATTTTTTAAACCATATTTGTCAACTCAACCAATGGAGGGAACCCTTCGGAAAATTGTTACGATAATTGGTATAGAAATCGACAAAAACCTATCGTGAAAAACGTAGAAAATCCAATCCATCCATGGGACGTACAGGTTTGAATAAAGGTGTAGCCCTCACGTGGGTGGTGGTGTTTATTCTGTTTGTGCTGATTTCCGAAGCGTTCTCTGCATCCCGTCAGAAACAATCGGCAACTCTTGGATTGCGGGTCGGTCCGCCTCCGAATAAGGTGTGTGCCCCGCTTTTTAAGGAAGAATATGCCGGGCTGAAACAGATTTCCATCAACCACCCCTATTTGCAAAATCATTTACGAGGTCTGAAACGAGAGTTTAAGATTGACTCGACACGATCGTATGTAACCGTGTCGGAATCCTTTTTGGGCCGCTGGTTTCGGTTCCCCACATTTGTCCCGTTTAAAGATTATTTGTCGCTTGGAATTGCACACCAGAATCGGACCCTCTGGCAGAAGGGGGTTCATGACCGGATTTTTGGAAAACGTCTTCAAAAACAGGGGGGAAAGGGAATTGGTTTTGATATTCCGATTCCGATTAAAAGTCAGGCTTTTCAGAAAATTTTCGGCGGAGCGTCTGTCGGTTTAAAAGTCGTTGGAAACATTAATATTGACGGCGGCCTGCGCCACGAAAAGCGCAGCGAAGTTAAAACCGCCATTAACCGCCAATCCGACTACAATTTCAAAATGAAGCAGACGCAGCGATTCACGGTAAAGGGGAATGTCGGGAAAAAGGTGAACGTCTATGTCGATCAGGACAGTGAACGGCCCTTTGAATTTGACAACGCCATTCGTCTGGAGTACAAGGGATTTGATGATGAAATCATCAAAAGCATTAAAGCCGGGAATATCGCCCTTTCCCTGCCGGCAACCCAATTTGTTACGTTTAGCGGAAAAAATTCCGGCTTGTTTGGGATTAAAGCGAATGCGCAAATTGGGAATTTGAATATTACGGCCATCGCCAGTCAGGAAAAGGGGCAGAAGAAGAAATTAAGCATTCAGGGCGGTGCCACCGAGGACGAAAACAAGATTCAGGATTACCAGTACCGAAAAGGCACGTACTTTTTTCTGAACGATTATTACCGGAATTATTACCGAAAGGTGAATTCCGATGGGCTGCATGAATACGACCCAAAACGGGTGATCTCAAAAATCGAGCTGTACAAATCGGATGTGCGTTACGAAAGCAAACCCGGGTCTTTGCCGGGGTGGGCCATTGCCGACATCAATGGAACTCACCCGGAAAATCCGGATACCAATACGGTTGATCAGAGACACTACCGGGGTTATTTTTTAAGGATTGATCCGACTGACTATTACGTCGATCGGGAACTGGGTTACATTGCGCTGAATTCTCCGCTTCGGGAGGGCGAAGTGTTGGCGGCCGCTTACCGCGATACGTCCGGCTCTGAGGTAGGGGACATCCATTATGTGGACGACGGCACCAATAAACGCATTATTTTGCAGCTCATCCGCCCCAAAAATCCCCGTCCCTCCGACCCAACCTGGAAGCTGGAATGGCGCAATGTGTACTTTCTGGGTTCCCGAAACATCAACAAGGACGGCTTTAATCTGAAAATATTTTACAAACCGCCGTCAGGGGATCCTCAGGAAACACAGATGGTGAACGGAAAGCCCGTGTCCTATTTGCAGATTTTTGGCCTGGACAAACGGGATCTGAACGGAAATCCGACACCGGATAATATTCTGGATGATGATCCCAACATAATTAACTGGGCGCGCGGAGAGCTCATTTTCCCCAGCTTAACTCCGTTTGCACCGGCCAAAACAGAAAACAGCCTTCTGGATTCCACCAAATATGTGCGGGCGATTTACGATACTACCGATTATCAGTACATTACGTCCAAGAGCAATTTTTACATTTCGGTGAAGGCCAAAATCCGCCAGCCGAATTACAATTTGGGATTTAATGTCATTGAAAACAGCGAAGTTATTACGCTGAATGGACGGCGTCTGGTCAAAGGGGTGGATTACATTATCGATTATTTTTCCGGAAGTTTAACGATTCTGGATGAAGCGGCCACAGACCCCAACGCCTCTCTCAACATCACCTACGAAAGCAATCAGCTTTTTCAGATCGATCGAAAAACGCTGCTGGGCATGCGCTGGGATTACCAGCTTTTTAACGATTCGTTTATTGGCGGCACGTTTCTGTATTTAAACCAGAGTACCATTGATCAGAAAATACGGCTGGGGCAAAACGGCCCCATGACCAATTTTGTGTGGGATCTGAACTCCAAACTCAATTTTAATCCCAATTTTCTCACAAAAGCCGTCAATGCGCTTCCAATTGTCCAAACGCGTGAACCCTCAACGCTGAAGTTTGAGGGCGAACTGGCTCAGGTTATTCCGAATCCGAACAAGCAGAATAATCCCAAAACGGGGGATAACAACGGAGTGGCGTATGTGGATGATTTCGAAGGCTCCAAGCGCGAAACACCCCTGGGAATTATGCGGAGGGCCTGGCATCTCTCCAGCGTTCCCGCTACGATTCCCGATTTCTTTGGGTACGACCAGCTGCCCGATTCGCTGAAAAACACCAGCCGGGGACATCTGATCTGGTACAATCCCTACCAGCAAGTGGCCATTAAAGAGATCTGGCCGGAACGGGATGTCAATCCCAATGTGCCTCAGCGCGTGCACGTTTTGTCGATGGAATTTTATCCGCGGGCCGTGGACGGGGATCCCAATAAAAAGATTTATTCCTGGAATGGCGTGGAGCAGGCACTCTCGGCAGGCTACGCCGACCAGAGTCAGAGCAAATATCTGGAAATCTGGGTTAAGGGAGATACCGGGCGGATTCACATCGACTTCGGGCAAATTTCAGAGGACGCCATTCCCAATTTGCGGCTGGACACAGAAGACAAAAAGGTCAACGGGATTCGGAATGATATTTTGGATGATAATGAGGATGTGGGATTGGATGGAATGCTGGGCGCCGATCCGCCGAGCTGGCCGTATCCTCACGAAGAGGCTCACGTGATAACCGTTAACGGTGTTAAGAAGGGGGTGCCCTACGATTTTTGGGACCTGAACAATGACGGCATTAAAGAGCCCTACGAACCCTGGAGCTATGACAATTGGAATTATTCCCAGCAAAAGTTTTACGATTATCGCCACATTAATGGAACGGAAAACAATAAAAACGACGAGGGCGGCCGTTTCCCGGACACGGAGGATTTAAATCAGAACGGCGATGTGGATCTTCAGAATTCGTATTTTGAATTTACCTTTTCTTTGGACAAAACATCTCCTGATACGGCCCTCATTGCCGGCGGTAAGGGAAATGAACACGGCTGGCGAATGTACCGGATTCCACTTCAGGATCCCACACTAAAAGTAGGCAGTCCTCAGTGGACAAATATTGAATATGTCCGAATCTGGGTCGATCATTTTGACAAACCCGGTTTTTTAAGCATCGCAGAAATTAACCTGGTTGGAAGTGATTGGAAGGAAAAGGGCGTGGCTATTTCCGATTCTTCGGAGTACGACGCCAAAAATGACACAACCGTGGCGGTTACCGTGATTAACACGCACGACAACCCGGAGTACACGCCTCCGCCCGGGGTTGAGGGGGTTCGGGACCGGATTACGCAGGTGCAAAGCAAAGAACAGGCCCTTGTGCTTAAAATTACGGATCTGGAACCGGGGAATAATGGAATCGTTCAGAAAACCTTTTTTAAGGGACAGAGTTTTATCGATTACAATAAGCTCAAAATGTTCGTTTATGGTAAGGATCCTTTTGCCACACACATGACCAAGGATTCCTCCAAAATTGAGTTTTTCTTCCAGTTTGGTTCCGATGAAAACAACTATTACGAATTTCGGGAAAAGGTGTACCCCCGCTGGGACAAGCGCAACGAAATGATTATTGATTTTGAAGATTTAACCGGCCTCAAACTCGATTCGACACATGTGGATATGTACGGGAATCTGATTCGTTTTGTCGGCGGGAAAGAATATCGTATCGTGGGCCGTCCGACACTGACGAACATTCGTCAGATGACGGCGGGTGTGAAGAATTTGGACAGAGATCAGCCCTTTACGGGTGAAATCTGGCTGAATGAGCTCCGGCTGGTGGATGTAAAGAAAAATAAGGGAATTGCCATGCGGATGCGGGGGGATTTGCGCCTGGCCGATGTGGCCACTCTGAATGCCAGTCTTACTAAAAAGACAGCTGATTTTCACACGGTGAATGAGCGGTTTGGCAAAGGGAATAATTCCATTCGGGCCAGTGTGAACGGAAGCTTGCAGCTCCACAAATTCCTGCCCAAATTTCTGGGGTTGTCCATTCCTCTGTCCTTTGGATACAATACCAGCCAGGCCACGCCCAAATACTACCCCGGAAGCGACATTCTGGTTACGCCCAAAACGGTTTCGGACAGTCTTCTGGAAACGATTCAATCCAGAAACAAGCGAATCAACTGGAGTATTAATATTCGGCGCGGAAAAAAATCTCAAAACCCATTTTTGCGATACACCGTAGATGCCATGTCACTGGGGTTAAGCAATGCCCAAACGGAAATGAGTAACTCCACAACCAAGAAAAGCACGGGCAAGACCAGCACGGGGAATTTTTCCTACAGTGTTAATTTTCCAACAAAAAAGGGAGTCAAGCTCTTCTCGTGGTTGGGAAACGGCCCGATTGTCAATAAATTAAGCAAGGTAGAGATGATCCTCTGGCCGTCACGATTCAATTACAAGATCACCGGAAACCGCGCCGATAATTTTTCTGAACTGCGAAACGGCCTGACCACGCCGAAGTACACATTTGTGGTCAATCAAAATCTGGGCGTTGGCTTTCAGCCCATTCGGAGCTTTTCCCTGGATTTTACCCAGTCGCGGACACGGGATCTCTACAATGTGAAAAATCCGGCTGAAATCTTGAACGGCCAGTTTGGAGAAATGACGGGTTTGTCGCAGCAAATCAATAGTAAATTCAGTCCGAGGCTGTTCAGCTGGCTCGCAATGAATTTTTCAGGCGGGACCAATTTCAGGTGGAATAATAATATTCAGAACCGGAAAACCGGACAAAATGCCAGCTCGTCTTCAAATTTCAGCAGCTCGTTTACCTTAACACCCAAGAACCTCTTCAGACTCTTTTTGGGGAAGTCCTCGGGGAGAAGGCGGTTTTCCACTATTCGCAGACGTCGGGCTGTTTCGACTCCCCGAAGAAGGCGAAAAGAACCACAGGCGAAAAAGGGGACACCCCCCGGAGAAAAAAAGGAAAAGCCCAAAAAGAAAGTAGGTGTTCCCATTTTCAAATGGATTGGTCTGGCCGGAAGCAAAATCAATCCGATTTCTATTCGGGTGTCGCGGCGCGCCAATAGTCGTGTGGTGGGCTTAAATGGAATGCCGACCCTAAACTATCAATTGGGACGTACATACAACCCGGGCGTGAAAACCGTGGATGCTGTGGGGAGCAACCGGAGTTCATTCAATTTTTCAAACGATGTATCGCTTTCCAGCGGTTTAAATCTGAGTCGAAATATTTCGATCAATCTGAAATATGCCTACAACAATTCGAAAAATCGTACCACGCGCGCAACGGGCAGTATTTCTCAAACCGTTTGGAAAATGGGTGAAAAGGAAATGGCCATTCCGGATTGGACCTTCCGCTGGAGCGGATTGGAAAGATTGCCCCTTTTCAAGAAATTTGCCCAGCGCGTGAGTCTGGACCATGCCCGAAGCGGGCGAAAAGTCATAAAATGGAATGATCGGGTGGACAATAAATCCAGTGTACAAACGACGGTAAACTATCGGCCGCTTATTGGACTGACGATGACCCTTAAAAAGGGGATTAATGTGAGCCTTCAGGTGAACAGTTCCATGAGCGAAAATTTTAACTACGCCGGAGGGCTGGACGCAACACGAAAAACCAATACGGATATTTCATTGACGACCACGTATCGCCATTCAGGTGGTTTGAAAATCCCCATCCCCTTCTTAAAGACAAAGGAAATTCGGAATAATATTGATTTTTCAATGGGATTTAATTACAGCAAAAACAGAACCCTCTGGAAACGGGGAGAGAGGGGAAAATATGTGGAGCGCACCCGAATGGGGAAATGGTCCATTACGCCAAAAATTTCTTACTCCTTTAGTTCCACCGTACGCGGCGGCGTGCATTTTGAATATGGCCAGACCGATAACAAGCTCATGGGAAAAACAACCATTCAGGATTTTGGAATTAACGTAAATATTTCTATTGCCGGACGGTAGAGATTGAGATTTGAAAACAGGATTTTTATTTCCATTTTAATATGGAATGCACATGGAGTGACCAATGGAAAAAAAGTGGTTTATTCGGAATGTGGGATTGTTTTTGGGAATTTGGATGATCGGAGCAAGCTGTTCGGCACAACCTATTCCCACCTTTGACGGCAAACGAGCGTACGCTTATCTGGTAAAGCAGTGTGACTTTGGGCCCCGGAATCCGGGATCGATAGGGCATCGGAAGGCGCAAGCGTATCTGGTGAAAGAATTCTCGAAATATACGGATCGGGTGCGGTTGCAGCCCTTTCCCTTCGTCAATTACAAAGACAATTTGCACCTGACCCTGCACAATATTATTGCCTCTTTTGGACACAAGACCCCCCGGATTCTTTTGGCTGCACATTGGGATACGCGCCCCTGGGCCGATCAGGATCCAAATCCGAAAAATCGAAATACGCCCATTTTGGGTGCGAATGATGGCGCCTCCGGGGTAGCGGTTCTGCTGGAAATTGCCCGCCATCTAAAGGAGAATCCGCCCCCGGTGGGGGTTGACCTGGCGTTGTGGGATGGAGAAGACTCCGGCCGGGAAGGGCATTCCGACGAATATCTTCAGGGCTCCCGCTATTTTGCTCAAAACAAGCCCCCGTCATATGATCCCGAATTCAGTATTCTGCTGGATATGATCGGTGACCGGGATCTCCAGATTTACGAGGAAGGCAATTCGGTCAGTTATGCCCCGGAGGTGGTGAACCGGGTCTGGGGAATGGCCTCAAAACTGGGCTATCCGCAATTCATTCCCACCGTTCGCTACACCATTGTTGATGACCATTTACCCCTTCTGGAAGTGGGTATTCCCAGCATTGATGTGATTGATTTCGATTACCCGTATTGGCACACCCTCGGCGACACCCCGGATAAATGCTCTGCGAAAAGCCTGAAGGTTGTGGGCCAGGTTCTTTTGAATGTGATTTACAGCAAGTAGCCTGCAGTATTTCGGAATTGTTGCCGCGAAGCCGCGAAAAAACAATAGGATAATGTTTTTTTGTTTTGAATGTCTAACGTTGGTTTAGTGGTATTTTTCAATAGCACACTTTTTTGTTTTCAATTCAAGTTAGATTTAGGGAAAAATTAGTGAAACAAGCCACATTTTGGTACAAACTTACGGCTCACGTACCGGAAAACCAACAGGACCTTGCGGGAGCGTTACTTTTTCAGGAAGGCTCCGTCGGATTGGAAAATCTCCCGGAAAAAGTGTGTGCCTATTTCCGGCCGGAGATTTCTATTGAAGCGGTTGTCGAAAATCTTCAAAAGCGGTTGAAAGCACTCAATTTCCCATTTGACGTTCAGGTGGAAAAAATTCCGGCGGAAAACTGGAACGAAAACTGGAAACAGAATTTCAAGCCATTCAAAATCGGCCGCCGCTTTTTCATTCGGCCGTCCTGGGAAACGCTTCCGGCCCAAAGGGACCGGATTGTTTTGACCATCGATCCGGGTCAGGCGTTTGGCACGGGAACCCACGAAACCACCCAACTCATTCTCACGCTTATGGAACCGGTTATAAAGCCGGGGATGTCGCTCTGGGACGTGGGAACCGGCACGGGGATTCTGGCTATTGCCGCGGCAAAATTGGGACTCACGGGCATTCTTGCACATGACACCGATCCGGTAGCGGTGGAAACAGCGCTTAAAAATGCCCGCCTCAATCAAACAGAGACCGCCATTCGATTTTTTGTGGGATCGGCGAACGCCGTGAAGAGGCGGGATTTTGATGTGATCGTGATGAACATTGTGAGCGGGGTTCTTCTTGAACTTCTTCCGGATGTTGTTCCCGCACTCAAGTCAAACGGCTGGCTTTTTCTTTCGGGAATTCTGGCGGAAGAAAAACCTGCCTTTTTGGACCAATTAAAGCTCTATCCGGTCCGGGTTCAGACAATCAAACAGCAGGGTGAATGGATTGGGTTGATGGCCCAAAAGGAGAAAGCGGAGTGAGTGAGCGATTAGCGGCCATTGACATCGGAACCAACACGGTTTTACTTCTTATTGCCGAGGCCTCCGAAAACGGGGACCTTTATCCGGTTTACCAGGCGCAGGGTGTGGCCCGTTTGGGCAAGGGTGTGGATAAAACCGGACAATTGAATCCGGAAAACATGGAAAAGGCCCTTCGGATTTTGGGAGAATACAAAACGATTATCGCCCAATACGGCGTTTCAAGGGTTCTGATTGCGGGAACCTCTGCCCTGCGTGATGCCGTCAATCGGGATGAATTCCTGAGTCGCGTAAAGGAACTGCTGGGCTGGGAGATCCGGGTAATTACCGGAGAGGAAGAGGCGCGTCTGTCGTTTCTCGGGGCCCTTTCCAACAAAGCCCATCTCAAAGGACGGATTTTGGTCGTCGATATTGGCGGTGGAAGCACCGAATTTGTGTGGGGGAACCGGTTGTCATTGGAGGGGCGGAAAAGTCTGAATATCGGGTCGGTTCGTCTCAGTGAACGGTTTTTTAAGCACGACCCGCCTTCGCCTGACGAAATGAAAAGGCTAACCGAGTACGTTGGGACTTCTCTGAAATCTTTACAGGCTGACGTTCCGATGCCGGACCATTGCGTGGGGGTGGCCGGAACGGTCACCACGCTGGCGGCCATGACCCTTCGCCAGACCGAATACGATTCCCAGGCGATAGACGGCTTTCACTTAACGTCCCGGCAGGTTCTGGCACTGATCCGAAAAATGCAGGCCATGCCTGCGAAGGAACGACTGAAACTACCCGGGCTTTACCCCGGGCGCGAGGATGTTATTCTTGCCGGAAGCATCCTTTTGGTGGGAATTATGAAAACATTCAGGCAGGACGAGGTCATTGTGAGTGATCGTGGTTTACGATTTGGGCTCATTTTAGACGATTTGAGGGCACATGGCAAAAAATAAATTTTCCTTGATTTCAACTGTTTTAAAATTTATATTTTAAAACATCTAACAGAAATGAAATCGAAGGAAAAATGAGCAGAAAAATAGCAATAGCCAATCAAAAAGGCGGGGTTGGAAAAACAACCACGGCGGTTAATTTGGCAGCCTGTCTGGCTGTCGCGGAAATTCCGACTCTTTTGATTGACATCGATCCTCAGGCCAATGCAACCAGCGGAATCGGCCTGATTCCAACCGAAATTGAAAAAAGCGTGTATGACGTACTTATCGGCGAGGAAGACATTAATTCAACCATTCAGGCCACGCAAATCAAATATCTGGATATTCTCCCTTCGAATATTCGGTTAGTGGGTGCCGAAATTGAACTGGTGGGAACCATTGCCCGTGAAAAAATCCTTCGATCAGCCCTCTCAAAGCTCGAAAAAGAATACGACTTTATTATTATCGACAACCCCCCGTCTTTGGGACTTTTGACCGTAAATAGTTTAACCGCTTCCGATTCCATTCTGATCCCCATTCAGTGCGAGTATTATGCTCTGGAGGGACTCAGCCAGTTGTTGAATACGATTCGGCTGGTTCAAAAACATCTGAATCCCTCTCTTGAAATTGAAGGGGTTCTTTTGACCATGTACGACAGCCGGTTGAACCTTTCGCGGCAGGTGGCGGAGGAAGTCCGCAATTACTTTGATGATAAGGTGTTTAAAACCGTGGTCACGCGGAATGTGCGTTTAAGTGAAGCCCCCAGTTTCGGCAAACCGATTATTTTATATGATGCCGTTTCTTCCGGTTCGGAAAATTACATGAGTTTGGTACAGGAGATCCTGAACAATGGTCGCTAAATCCAAACGCCTGGGAAGGGGACTGGGTGCACTTATTTCAGACGAATCGGACGCTGCTTTTCTTGGAAATGAAATTCCCCAAAAATTCCAGGAAATTGAGGTCGGGATGATTACTCCCAACCCGTTTCAACCCCGCGAAGATTACGATCCGCAGAGCATGGAGGATCTGAAGCATTCCATTGCCGAAAAAGGGGTCATTCAACCGGTAACCGTCAGGGAAAAGGGGAATCGTTACGAGCTGATTGCCGGGGAGCGCAGACTTCGGGCGGTAAAAGAACTGGGATATGAACGAATCCCTGCCTTTATTATTGAGGTCGATACCGATGACGAAATGCTGGAACTGGCGCTTATCGAAAACATTCAGCGGGAGGATTTAAACCCCATCGATATCGCCCGAGGGTACCAGCGCCTGATTCAGGAGTTAAACCTGACGCAGGAACAGGTGGCGCAAAAAGTGGGTAAAGAACGGTCAACGGTCGCCAATCTGCTTCGATTGCTTAAACTGCCCGAAGGGATTCAGGAAAGCCTCAGACGAGGGGAAATCTCCATGGGACATGCCCGGGCCTTGCTCGGGGTGGAGGATCCAAACCGGCTTCAGGAGATTTGGAAACAGACCGTTCGGAAGAAATTATCGGTTCGGGAGGTTGAGTCCCGGGTGCGAAAAGCCAATCAGGGGGAAGCGGCGAAAATACGTGCGCCGCAGCCGAAATCTCCCCATATTGAAGCAATGGAAGAAAGGTTTCGGGACGTCCTTGGGACCAAGGTGAAAATTATCCCCCAAAAAAATGGGGGCAAAATTGAAATAGAATACTATTCCAAAGAGGATCTTGAGCGAATTTTGGAAATAGTACAGGCTTCCGAAAATGACTATTGATTTTCGTGGGGAGGTTCGTTTCTGACACGGACAGACGATAAAAAAAAGCCCATTTTCACCTTTTTTAAAAGTGTTGCTCCTTAAAAAGTTATTGCTTTTTAGCTATTTTTATTCTATATTGATTCGGTTTGGTAAGAGTCATGGAAAAGAAGAAAAACAGAAAAAAACAGATTTCAATTGTTATCATTCCCAGTAATCGTGACGAACCCATCTCGATTACATTAAAAAGCGGAATGCTTCGTTTTTTGAAAATCGTTGGGGTTTTGCTCCTGATTCATATCGTAGTCGGGGGCATTTTTTATTGGCAATTTGCACGGGTCTATCGCGAACGAAATGTGCTTATTGTAAAGAATCAAAATCTTCTTGAGGAAAACAAAAAGATTTATGATATTTCAAAAAAGTTTGCCGATCTGTCGCAATTTGCCGAAAAGTTAAAAACCTCTCTCGGTGTAAATAATCCGGTGAGCATCGATCATAATGAGACCCGTGAAACATTAAAATCACGGCCACAGGATTTAATTGTGTCGCCGCTGGAAAAGGGCAATGCCTATTCCAGTACAAATTGGAGTGATTTTTCAAGCATTCAGGGGAAACTGGAGTACATTAAAAGCCGAAAGACGGTCCTTCACGATCTGTATGAAAATATGCCAACGCTTTTGCCTGTGAACGGTTTTTTGACCCTGGATTACGACACGTACAACAAAGGCGAATTCCTTCATCGGGAAAGGCATATTGGAATTGACATTGCGGCAAAAGTGGGAACGGTGGTACGGGCGGCGGGCGCAGGAGAGATTATTTTCGCCAATTGGACGCCCGAATTGGGAAATCTGGTCATTATTTATCATGGGAATGACACGTTTAGTTTTTATGCCCATAACCTTCGCATTCTAAAAACACAGGGTTTTGTTAAAAAGGGGGAACCGATTTCCTTGTTGGGAAGTTCGGGTTTAACCAGCTCCGGTCCTCACCTTCATTTTGAAATCTGGAAAGCGGGTGTGCCGGTCGATCCCAAAAAATTTATTCTTGCGCTGCAATCAGAGACATGAGGATTATAAAAAAGAATTCTCGGGAGAAATAGATGTTTAAAGACAAATCGGAAGAATCCTTTAATAATATGGGCGATATTAATACGATTATTGGTAAGGGGACGTCCTTTGAGGGGAATATTAGCGTCCAGAACAGTGTCCGCGTGGACGGGATATTTAATGGAAATATCAAATCCACCGAATCCATTGTTATCGGCAAGGACGGTGAAATTAATGGTGAGATTGAAGTAAAAAACGCCATTGTCGGCGGAAAAATAACCGGCAAATTATTTGCCTCAGGAAAAGTGACGCTTGAGAATACGTCCAGATTTGAAGGCGAATTAAAGACCACCCGCCTGATTATTGATGAAGGAGCGCTATTTAATGGAAATTGCCAGATGCCAGGGGGATCAAACGCGAATGTATCGGGCAAAAAGACGGCTTTTTCGAAAAAGGATGAAGAGAAGGGTCTTCAATCCGACAAAAAATGATGCGTAAATCGCCAACATCCTGGCACAGCACGTGGAAGCAAGTCGGGCCGTATATGGACTTAGGCCTTCGGCTGGTTATTTCGCTGCTTATGGGGATTTTTGGGGGCTACTGGCTGGATCGAAAATTACACACGCTCCCCTTATTTTTATTGATCGGGTTTTTATTTGGGGCTTTTTCCGGATTCTTAAGCATTTATCACACGGTTTTTTCTAAAAAACAGAAGTGATGTTTATGTGTAAACGCTCATTGCTTGGGCAGTTTTTTTGCGTAACCGCACTTACATTTTTGGTCATTTGGTTGCCGTTGTTCTTGTGGAAAGGGCGGCAATTTTTAATAACGCCTTTTGTGAGTTTTTTGATTAGTTTTTCGGTAATTTTATTTGCCTATTACATGAATCAGTGGGCCTTTCAAAAAAGCACAAAGGTGTTTTTTCGCGTGTTGCTTGGGGGAATGGTGGCCCGGATCGTGATGGTCGTTGTCCTGATCTTTTTGGTGTGGCAGTTTTTTCATTTTTCAGCGACACTTTTTCTGATATCACTTATCGCTTACTATCTGATTTTTCAAATAATAGAGGCGAGATTTCTTCAGAAGCAGATGCAAAAAAGACCGTCCGCGTCCGACTGAGCGGCGGAAAGGCGGAGGGGTCTGAAATGCGAAAAGGGTTCTTAACCATAAACGTGGATAAATTTGGTTTGCGACAATGATTTTACATACGATGAATGCCTTGCTTTTGATGGCGGAAGAGTCTGTTGAACACGGTGGAAGTCGTGCCGGTTTTATTCTGGAAGAAGTATCTGATCATGTACTTATAAAATTACCGACCGTTTTGGGCGTCGATCTTTCCATCACCAAAATGGTGTTGATGATGTGGATTGCGGCCGCGTTTTTAATTGTTCTTTTTGGTTTATCCTTTCGAAAAAAACAGGTGGTTCCCAAAGGATGGGCCAACTTCTTGGAAAGTATTGTGGTATATCTGAGGGACGATATTTTGCACCCCTATCTGGGTGAGAACACGTCCCGTTTTTCTCCCTACATTTTAACGGCCTTCTTTTTTATTTTGATATGTAATCTGTTGGGTGTGATACCCATGGGGACAGAGGCCACGTCCAATGTAAGCGTGACCGCAACCCTGGCTGTTTTTACGTTTCTAATCGGGCAGGGTGCCAGTTTGAAAAAATTTGGAGTGATCGGTTACATTAAAAAATTTGTCCCCCCCAACATACCGCTTTTTGTGATTCCCATTATTTTTATTGCAGAAGTCATGGGCTTATTTACCAAACATTTTGCATTGGCCATTCGTCTTTTTGCCAATATGATTGCGGATCATTTGGTCGTTGTTACCGTCATTGGGTTGATTATTATTTTTAATAGTTATGCCGCGGTGCCGATTTCACTTGGGATGGGTGTGGCCGTTGAGCTTTTGGTTATTCTCATTGCATTTATTCAGGCGTATATTTTTACCATGCTATCAGCGGTTTTTATTGGACTGGCTCTTGAGGAAGAGCATTAACCGGAAGCGGTTCAGGAATGTAGATCCTTTTTGGAAAGTGGAGTCATCAAAATAACAGAAGAAACAAGGAGGAAAATATGTCGTCATTATCATTGGCTATGGCCTATCTGGCTGCAGGATTGGGTGCGGCTGGCGCCACAATCGGCGGTGGAATTGGTATTGGAAAATTGGCAAGTGCCGCTATGGAAGGTGTGTCCCGTCAACCGGAAGCCGCCGGCGATATTCGCGGAATGATGATTTTGACCGCGGCCATGGTGGAAGGAATTGCCCTGTTTGCAATTGTGGTTTGTATTTTATTAATGTTCATGGCGAAATAATAACTGGGTGGGATTATGCTATTAAATGTTAATCCTGGTCTGATTTTTTGGACAATCGTTACATTTTTGCTTTTGCTTTGGGTGCTCCAAAAGATTGCCTGGAAGCCCATTATGAGTGCGCTCGAAAGTCGGGAGCAGCGGATTCAGTCGGCTATAGACGAGGCTGAAAAAAATCGGCAGGAAGCTGAAAAGAAACTGGCTGAATATCAGCACATGATTGAGCAGGCCAAAAAGGAGTCCCAGGAAATTGTAAACAAAGGGCGCAAAACGGCGGAAATGCTCAAGAATGAGATTGTCCAGAAGGCCGATGAAGAAGCCACGCGGTTGATTGAAAAGGCCCGGCGCGAAATTTCATTAGAGCGGGAAAAGGCTATTGAGGACATCCGAAAACTGGCCGTAGACCTTTCTCTGGATGCGGCGTCGAAGCTGATTGGAAAATCGCTCACCGATGCCGATCATAAACAGATTGTAAAGAAGTATATCCAGGAGATGAAACTGTCATGATTGGATCCAATGCTCTGGTGCGCCGATATTCAAAAGCCTTGTTCCGAGTGGCGGTTGAAAAAAAGAGTCTGGAAAAAATAAGCCAAGACCTGGCCATTTTTAATGATGCCTTGCGGATGAATCCGGATTTTCATCGTTTTCTCTTGTCACCGGAAATTTCTCGAAAGGAAAAAGAAAAGGCGGTGGAAAAGCTTTTTGGCGATCAGCTTTCGGCGGAATTTTTTAATTTTATTCAGATCCTTCTAAAAAATGGCCGGCAAAATTTTTTCCCGGATATGGTTCAGGAATTTTATCGCTATCAGGATGCCTATTTTAATCGGATTAACGTTCGGGCAACGACAGCCATTCCGCTTTCGGAGGATGAGTTAGATCTTATCCGGAGCCGGTTGTCGAAGGAGTTGCAGAAAGACATTGTGATTCAGCCCGAAATTGACCCTGAGATTTTAGGCGGCATTCGCCTTCGCATCGATAGTACGGTTTTCGATGCCTCTTTGAAGGGTCAGTTGGTGCGGATGCGGTCATTTTTGGCCGAAGCTCCGCAAAATCAGAATAATTAAATCGCACAAGCGATCGTGGTTTGACACTAAAATAGGGACTTCGTTCTAATCCGGAAGATTCGATTGGTGCGAATCTGGAAAAAGTGGAGGTTTATTCATGAAGATTAAGCCGGATGAAATTACATCGATTATTCGGCAGAGAATAGAGAGTTTCGACTACACAGTAAACGTCGAAGAGGTTGGCGAAGTTATTTACGTGGGCGATGGAATTGCACGTATCTACGGCCTGGAAAATGTGATGGCGGGCGAGCTGATTGAATTTCCCGGCAATGTGTACGGCATGGCATTGAATCTGGAAGAGGATAACGTGGGGTGTATCCTTTTCGGAAGCGACACACACATTCGCGAAGGAGATTCCGTTCGGCGGACCGGCCGTATTGTGGAAGTTCCCGTGGGAGAAGACCTTCTGGGGCGTGTGGTTAATCCTCTGGGGCAGCCGATGGATGGAAAAGGCCCGATTAATGCCAAGAAATTTAATCCCATCGAACGAAAGGCCCCCGGTGTGATTTACCGGCAGCCGGTGAAAGAACCCCTGCAAACCGGATTGAAGGCCATCGATTCGATGATTCCCATTGGCCGCGGGCAGCGTGAATTGATTATTGGCGATCGCCAGACGGGTAAAACAGCCATTGCCGTCGATACGATCATTAATCAAAAAGATTCCGATGTGTTCTGTATTTATGTGGCCATTGGTCAGAAGGGGTCTACCATTGCGAAGATTGTTCAAACGCTTGAGGATAACGGCGCAATGGATCATACCATTGTCATTGCCTCCATGGCCGAACAACCGGCTCCTCTGTTGTACATCGCTCCCTATGCCGGAGCCGCCATGGGCGAGTATTTTCGTGATAACGGCAAACATGCCCTTATTATTTACGATGATCTGACCAAACACGCCTGGGCCTATCGTCAGGTTTCACTGTTGCTGCGTCGCCCGCCCGGACGCGAGGCCTATCCCGGCGATGTATTCTATCTGCATTCCCGCTTGTTGGAACGCTCGTCCAAACTGAGCGATGATCTGGGGGGTGGTTCCCTAACCGCTTTTCCTATTATCGAAACTCAGGCCGGTGATATCTCAGCCTATATCCCAACCAACGTTATTTCCATTACAGACGGGCAGATTTATCTGGAAACCGATCTTTTTTATGCAGGTTTTCGCCCGGCTATTAATGCCGGTTTGTCTGTATCCCGTGTGGGTGGAAATGCCCAGATTAAGGCGATGCGGCAGGTAGCGGGTCGGTTACGGTTAGACCTGGCCCAGTTCCGGGAATTGGAGGCGTTCGTGAAATTTGGTTCGGACCTGGATAAAGCCACCATGGATCAGATTATTCGCGGGCAGCATATTCGTGAAATTCTGAAACAGGATCAATACCAGCCCTTGCCCGTTGAAAAGCAGATCGCTATTATTTATATGGGAATCCACGGCTATCTGGACAAAGTGCCTCTGGAGAAGATTAAGGACCTTGAGAAAGATTTTTATTTGTTTCTCGATTCCAATTATCTCGATATTTTAACCGATATCCGTGAAAAAAAGGTTTTGGACAAGGACCTGGAAGCGCGTCTGGATAATGCCTGTCAAGAATTCATCAAAACCCAGTCGTTCGAGGGCTAAAAATGGCAACCCTTCGCGATATTCGACGACGAATTTCAAGTGTTAAAAGCACCCAGCAAATCACCAAAGCCATGAAGATGGTGGCGGCTGCAAAATTGCGCCGGGCGCAGGAGAATATTCTGAAAACCCGTCCCTACGCCTACCGGCTCAATCAGGTTCTGGGGCATGTGGCTGGGCTGGTGGATCGCAGCCTGCACCCGCTTCTGGAAGAACGGGAGGCCCAGCGCGTGGGCTACGTGGTGGTAACCGCTGACCGCGGGCTGTGCGGGGCGTTCAATCAAAACATTCTTCGGAAATCAACAGAAGAGTTGGAAAAACAGCTGGCCGGCGGAAAAGAGGTCTTTGTTATCGCGGTGGGGCGGCATGCCCGGGATTATTTTCGGCGTCGATCTTATTCCGTGATTCATGAATATTCGGACTTCTTTAATCATCTGGAGTTTGCGCATGCCACCCGTATCGGAGAGGAAATTATCCGGTTGTTTTCGCAGCGTGAGTTGGATCATGTGTTTCTGGTGTACAATGAATTTAAATCGGCCATTCAGCAGAATTTGACGGTCGAACAATTACTCCCGATTCAGCCCGTCAAACCAGACCTGGGAATGCGAAAGCTGGAATACATTTACGAACCCTCACCGGATAAAATTTTGGAGAGCCTGTTACCCAAACAGATTAATATCCAGATGTGGCGGGTTCTGCTGGAATCCAACGCAGCTGAACAGGGTGCACGAATGACGGCCATGGAAATGGCGACGGACAATGCGACTGAAATGATTGATCGCTTGACGCTTCATTATAACCGCGTCCGGCAGGCTACGATTACGAAGGAGATCACGGAAATTGTTGGAGGCGCCGAGGCGCTGAATCAGTAATTCCTTTAATTCCCCTGTCCTTCCACAGTGCCGGGGAATTACCAAAAAATGAGAAGGTTAATCGTTACTAAAATAGTTTCATTCAATTGAGTTCAAACGAACAAGAGGTTTTTGTATGAATCAAGGAAAAATAGCGCAAGTTATTGGACCCGTTGTAGATGTCAGTTTCGAGGACGGCAAACTTCCCTATATTTACAGTGCCCTGCACGTAAAACGAGAAGATCAGTCGACGCTGGTGCTGGAAGTGGCTCAACATTTGGGGGATCGGATGGTTCGTACGGTGGCAATGGATTCTACGGACGGCTTGGTGCGCGGGATGGCTGTGGAAGACACGGGTGGCCCCATTACGGTACCGGTTGGCATGGAAGACCTGGGACGCATTCTTAACGTTATTGGTGAACCTATCGACGAGGTTGGCCCGGTCAAAACAAAAAAGCGATACCCTATCCACCGGGATGCTCCAAAGTTTGAAGACCTGGAAACCAAGTCGGAAATTTTGGAAACCGGAATAAAAGTGATTGACTTGTTAGAACCCTATTCAAAGGGTGGAAAAACCGGTCTGTTCGGGGGAGCCGGCGTGGGGAAAACGGTTATCATTATGGAACTGATCCGAAATATCGCCACCGAACACGGCGGGTATTCGGTATTTGCCGGTGTAGGGGAACGAACCCGTGAGGGGAATGACCTTTGGCTGGAAATGCGGGAATCGGGTGTGCTGGAGAAAACGTCCATGGTTTTTGGACAGATGAATGAACCTCCCGGTGCCCGTATGCGAGTGGGCCTGACCGGCGTGACCATTGCAGAATATTTTCGGGATGAAGAAGGCAAAGACGTGCTTCTGTTTATTGACAATATCTTCCGGTTTACTCAGGCCGGTTCGGAAGTGTCCGCTCTGTTGGGCCGGATGCCCTCAG
This sequence comes from Calditrichota bacterium, assembly GCA_013151735.1. Lineage (NCBI taxonomy): Bacteria > Pseudomonadati > Calditrichota > Calditrichota bacterium. The sequence continues at coordinate 32,752 of JAADHR010000027.1, forward strand.
CCGTGGGCTACCAGCCCACGCTGGCTACAGAAATGGGTGCCCTGCAGGAGCGCATCACCTCGACCAAAAAGGGATCCATTACATCTGTGCAGGCCATTTACGTCCCTGCCGATGATTTAACCGATCCGGCGCCGGCCACAACCTTTTCACATCTGGATGCAACAACCGTTCTCTCCCGGCAAATTGCAGAGCTTGGAATTTACCCGGCCGTGGACCCACTGGATTCTACGTCGCGTATTCTGGATCCGAAGGTCGTGGGCGATGAGCACTATCAGGTGGCCCGGGATGTTCAGGGTATTCTGCAGAAATTTAAGGATTTGCAAGATATTATTGCGATCCTCGGAATGGAAGAATTGTCAGAAGACGATAAAATTATTGTGAATCGGGCCCGGCGCATCCAGCGGTTTTTATCGCAGCCGTTTTTTGTTGCCGAACAGTTTACCGGAATACCCGGCCGGTATGTTAAACTTGAAGACACCATTAAAGATTTCAAGGCGATAGTCCGGGGTGAATACGATGATCTTCCGGAGCAGGCATTTTACATGGTTGGAACCATGGAAGAGGCGATCAAAAAGGCACAAGAAATGAAATCGAAATAGAGACAATCATGAGTGAACAGGATAAAAAATTTACCCTTGAAATTTTAACACCGGTGCGTATCGTCTACAGCGGCGATGCCACATACTTGCGGGCACCGGGAATTGAGGGCTCTTTTGGGGTTTTGGCCAATCATATTCCATTTTTGACGGCTCTGGATATTGGGGAGATTGAAGTCGAAATTGGAAACAAGAAGCGATTTTTCGCAACCAGCGGCGGTTTTGTAGAGGTTTTGAATAATACGGTTTCTGTTCTGGCTGAGACAGCCGAACCAGCCGAAGAAATCGACGTACAACGGGCAAAACAGGCAAAAGAGCGTGCAGAAAGACGATTACGTGAACATTCGGCGAATATCAATATGACCCGCGCACATGCGGCGCTTACCCGTGCGTTAACCCGCCTGAAGGTTGCTTCAAAGGAGTGAACAAACTTTTCTGAACAGCGCTCAATTCCAATAAAGAAATTTATCCAAAAAGCCGATAATCGTAAATGAGTTTGTCGGCTTTTTTATGATCGGAGAATTTTACACCCTGAAATAGAGGCTTGGGGGGGATTTTACGGAAAATCCTGTTGATTATTTCGAAAAAAAAGCCGAAAGAATAATAACCCTTAAAACTCTAAAGAATGGTGCATTCAATGATTTCGAAGAAGAATGGTTCGGCAGCGTCTGGAGTCCAGAAATCTCACGTTCAAAAACTTACCCTCATAATCACATTTCTTGTTCCGATTCTTTTTTGGGCCAACCTCAGCTTCTCACGTGCTCCCGATAAAGCTCGCCTGGAAAAACAATATGAAGCCCACGTCTGGAAAATGATCGACGAAAAAACCAGCGATTTTTATTACGACATGGTTTATAAAGAGCAGTTCTTAACCATTATGATGGATAATCTGGTTGACGAGCTAAAGGTACGGAAAAAGGAAAAGCAGCCTATTTCTCAGATTTTTGACGCTCTTGTGACCCATGACACATCCGGGGATTCAGACTCTTTGATTCAAGCGTATTCTCAGGAGATTCGCCGCGTTCTGGGGCTGATGGATGAACTAAAAGGACTGGAGAAAAAGGCGGATCAGGAAAATGACCGCTCCGTTCGCGCCCGTGCCGAGGCCATCAAGAATGATCTGAAGCAGGCCATTGAAGGAAATACCCGAAAATCATTCTCAAAAACGGATCCATTATCCAAATCCCTTATTTCCGAATACCAAAAAGAAATAGACCAAATACTCGCCATTTTTAAGGAATTGGAACATTATGAGGCCCTTGCGCGAGCGGAAAACAATCAAGTTGCCCTTTCTGAAATTGCCCGGGAAAAATCTCGTTTAGAGCAGGTCCTCAGCAGCCAGGTGTCCCAATCGGATAACACGCTGGAAGCCCAGTATTTTAAGGAAATGGAAAATGTGATCAGTGTTTTGTACCAATTGGATCATTTCCGGTCCCAGGTAAACCCGGACGAGGAAGACCTGTTGTTTAAAATCGATGCCCTGAAGGAAGAGGTACTGACAAATGTCGATCGCAAGCTGCTTCGGGTACTCGGATATACGGATTTTGCGCTTCTTCCCAGCGAATCCAAATTTGATGAATTTCTGGAAGAATGGAAGGCCACGCAAATCTTTAATTATAAAATCAAACTGACGCGCGTGCGATTATTGCGCCAACGGCTAATTCAAGATTCCAATCTGGAACAGCTAAACCGCATGTTTCGCCGGGATTTAGCCGATGCCATTATGAGCTACAACCGGGAAGAATATCCCCTGGCCGAATTGGAATTCAGGGAACTTCTTGCGGAATATCCCTTCCAGGATATGGAAGATATCCATTACCGTCTTGCGGAAATTTATATGGCCCAGGGAAAGTATGAAAAAGCCAAGCGAACCTTTGATTATGTTATTCAGCACTTTCCGAATTCAAAATATGTAAACGAGTCGTATTTCAAAATTCTGTTGATCACAGAGGCTCTTCACCAGAACGATCAATATTTTAAAGCCTTCAAAAAATTGCAAGCCCGCTATAAAAACACTCCAAAAGATGCGGTTTTTGAAAAAGCCTACTATTTGACAGGCTATGTTTACTTTAAGAAGGAAAATTACGATTTGGCCATTGCCACACTTCGGGCAATTCCCGAAAACTCCGAGTATGCCCTTTCGTCGGAATTTTTGTTGGCCAGCGCATACGCCGGAGAACAGCGCTACCGCTCGGCAGCAAAAATCTTTCGCAAATTGGTGGCCGAAACAAAAAAGAGGTCATCGGATCCACGGGCGAACCTTATCAAAAATAATTCTCTCTTAAAGCTCGGAATGATCTATTATGAAAATAATGAACCCAAACTGGCCTTGGACTATTTTAGTCGGGTCTCTGAAGGTGACGGGGCCTATCAGGATGCACTGATTGGAAAAGCATGGGCAGAATTTCGTGAAGGGCAAATTAAATATACCGTAGAGGATCTGGACCGATTATTCTGGAATTTCATGAGCTCGAATACTGTTTACGAAGCCAAAACGCTTTCTGCCCATTGCTATAAAATGATGGGAGACCCCGCCCGCGCCGCCCGGGATTTGCGTTATGTGGAAAATGCCAAAAAGGCGCTGGCCATTCTGACGGGAAAAAACAAGGAACGAGAAACGCTGGCCAGACGTCTTCAGGAATTGGACCAGATTCAGGAAGATGCCCTGAAACGGGGCGACCGGCTTCGGTTTCAGGAAGTTGTGTACCTGAAACAAAAAATCAGAAGGATAATGGAAAACACCTATCCCTCCGGTAAACCGGGCCTCTACATGATGGATGAATTTGAAATGGAGCGGCAGCGTCTGGAGGACCTGGTGGGCGACCTGGAAACCTACCAGAAGATTGTTCAGAAATTGGGATACCGGGATTTAACCAAAAACATCGGCAAAACAAAGAATCGTTTACTTGCGATTTTGGGAAACTATTCCCCGCATAAATGGGCGGGGGAAACGGATTTTCTGTCCAATTATCCGTTTCTTCAGAGGCAGAGCATGCTTCGCTATAAGAACAAGGTGCTTTCTGAAATGTTGGCCGAAATTCAATCGGAATTAAACCAGGTTCAGGGCGATCAAAAAGAGGTCGAGAAATTGGTCGCTGAAGCCCGGAAAAAAGGAGATATAAAATCTCTTGTTCGGCTCGATTTTAACGGAGAAAATCTGGATAATATTTCTGACCGCCTGGAGGAATATGTTGTGTATTTAAATGGTGAACTGGATGATTCGCCGGAAGAAGATATTCAATATTATGCCGACTTTAGTGGTTTTGGTGTCAGCGACATCGACTTTGTTCGGCTCCAAAATATCGATGAAAAGATAAAAAACTATTACGATTACATCAGCCTGATCAACAACGCTCTGAATATTCAGCAATTGGCTTTGAAAGACCGCATTTACACCATGAGCGATAGTCTTCGTCACGTGCAGCAGCGTCTGGAAGAAAAACGGAAGGAAGACTATCGAAAAGCCATAACTGCCTATTTTAATCAAGGATACTTTGTTTCCAAGAGTCAGGAACACGCGGTCCAGCAAGAATCCCCGCGACAAACACAGGATCAGGGCATACAAGAGCTGCTGGATAAAAAATATCCCACGGCGAAAACTCCGGTGGAAAGCAAAGTCTTGATTAATAAAAAGAAAAAATAAAACGTTAGACGACAGCACTATAAAACGAGAGTAATTGCATGGAAAAGCGCAGATTCCAGGGATGGAAAGTGGCCGTTGTATTCTTAATTATGAGCCTCATAATATGTTGGGGCAAAATAGGTTTTGCCCAGGAAACACTTATTGAAAAGGGTGAAAAATCATCCTACCAAACGCTGCTGGATTCACTGGTTAAGACATTTTCCGCCGAAGATTTAATCAAGTTTCGTGAGTTTTATCAGAACGAAATTAATCGTCTGCAGCGTGAAAAAAAACTCCTCCGTGAGAAAAATATTCAAAATGTTGAAAAATTACTCACCGAAAATCCCAATAGCCATTTTATCGACAAAATTTTACTGCGTTTGGGAGAGTTTTATTTTCAGGAAGCCGAAGAAACCTTCCTGAAACAGATGGATGCCTACGACAAAGCCTATTCGGAATACGAAAAGGGGCTGCGCCCCAATCCCCCGGATGAACCCAAAGTGGATTACTCCAAGGCACTGGAAAAATACCGTCTGATTGTCGATAATTTCCCCAACAGCAGTTTATACGATGATGCTCTTTATAATTTAGCCTACATCCTCGGCAAACAGGGGAAATCGGTAGAAGCTGTGGGTTATTATCGTGAGATTGCTTCAAAATTTCCAAAAAGCAAATACGCTCCGGAAGCCCTCATGCAAATCGGGGAATATTATTTTAGTCCCTCTGTGAGAAATTACGATGAGGCGATTAAATACTACAAACTGGTTCTGAAATATAAAGACACCCCTCGTTATGATGAAGCCCTGTATAAAATCGGATGGGCAAATTACCTGAAGGAAGATTTCCCTGCCGCGATTGCGTCGTTTACGACAGTTGTTCAAGATATCGAAAAAACAAAACCGGTGGATTACCAGGGCCTCTATTCCAACCCCTCTCTTGAAAACGAATCACTCGATTACATTGGCATTTGCTTCCACGATTACGGCGGCCTTGACGAGGCCTTAAGCTATCTGGCCGATTTAAAGTATCCAGACTACGGCGTGCGGATTCTCAAAAAACTGGGGGATGTTTACAAAAATAACGAAGAGAAATTCCTGAGAGCCATTGCTACCTATGATGCCATTCTGCATTATTATCCGGATACACCTCAGGCCCCTCAAATCCAGAATGCGATTGTGATGTCGTTCAAACGACTGGAAGACAACAACGGCGTTTATCGGGCCCAGCGAGAGATGTTCCTGAAATATCACCCGGGAAGCCAATGGGCGCAGGCGATGGAGAAGAAAATTCCCAATCCGCTTCTGCGGAGAAAAACCATTCGGGAAGCAACCGAACTGGTGAAGAAAACGATGCAGGAAAATATTAACCGGCTTCTTACCGATGCGGAGAGAGATTCTTCTCTGGACTATTATCAACAAGCGGTGAAAAACAGCCGCATCTATTTAAAATATTTCCCGGATGATTCATTGGCCTACACGATTCACTGGAATATGGCCGTTGTTCTGGATACGAAATTGAATGAGGATGAAGAGGCCTTTAAGGAATATGAGAAAATTGCCTTTGATTACACCAAGGACAAATATCGAAAGGATGCCGCTCAAAATGCCATCGCTGTGGCCAATGAAATTTTGGAAAAGCATCATATTAAGCCCCTGAAAACAGCGGCCGACGATACCAGCAAGATCAGTGACTTTCAGAAGATGGCCGCTCGTCAGAAGGGAGCAGCCGGTCTTCAGGCGGTCAACCCGGATACCCTGAATGCAGATGAGCGGCGCCTGATTGAGGCCTACAATAATTTCATCAAGCTCTTTCCGCAGGATAAAGATGCCTCGGTGGCTCTGGCCAATGCCGGAATTCTGTTCTACAATAAGAAGCAGTTTGAAAAAGCCCTGAGATATTTTAACACCCTCATTCAACGCTTCCCGAATAGTCCGGAGCTGACCCAGGCGCAATTTACGGCTATGGAAAGCTATTTTGGAAAACAGGATTTTGTAAGCGCCGAATTAATGGCCAAAAAAATTCAATTAAGCAAAAACGTACCCGAAGCAGTGAAGAAGAAGGCCATTCGCCGCATGTCCGAGTCAATTTTTCTGCACGCTCAGGCGCTTGCAGACAGCGGAAATCATCTGGCAGCCGCCAAAGAGTATCGGAGGGTTGTGAAAGAAGTGCCCAACGCCAAATTTGCCGATTTGGCCCTCTATCAATCGGCTGTGGAATATGATAAGGTTTCGGAATACAATCAGGCCGTTGAAGTTTATCAGTATTTAATTGATCATTTTCCTTCATCCAAATATTACCTGGATGCCATGAACAACCTGGCACTGGATTATGGCGAATTGAAGGACTATAAATATGCGGCCAATACCTATGAAAAGCTCTGGAAAGCCACGCCGGATTCTGCAAAAGCGCAGGATGCGTTGTACAACGCCAGTTTCTTTTCGGTCAAGGCTAAGGATTGGCGAAATGCGATCCGGATAAACAAGCAGTACGTGAAAACATATCCCAAATCTGCTGATGCGGAAAATATGTTTTACAATATGGCCGAATATTATTTAAAACTGGATGATCTGGATCAGGCCAATAGAATCTGGGATGAATTTGGAACCAAATACCCGGATTCGCCCCGGGGTGTGGAGACCTTTTTCAAGCGCGGCGAATATTTTATGAACAAGGGGGAACATGATCAGGCCATTGCGGAATTTGACCGGGCGCTGAAGCGAAACTCAGAATTGAAAACAAAAAATCTTAAAACGAATGATTACTACGCAGCAGAAGCCCTCTTCTTAAAATCGGAATTAATGTACAATGACTACAAAAAAATCCGGTTTACTCTGGCGAATATGGAGGCTCAAAAAAATCGGAAAAAAGAGCTGTTGAATCAATTGGTTTCTCAGTATGAAGAGGTGGCCGCCTACGGCACGATTCGGTTGTACGAAGCCACCTACGACATTGGAAAGGTTTACGAAGAATTCGCCAATGCCTGGGATTCCCAGGAAATTCCTCAAATGGACGAAACCCGTCAGATTGTGTACCGAACAAAAATTCACCAAACGTCCGCACAATTATACGAAAAAGCCCACAATTCCTACCGCTCAGCGTTTGTTCTGCTGAGAAAGCTTGAGATGGCCAGCAAACCGTCTGCACCGGATTCAACAGCCCTGGCGGACACAACGGGTAAAGATTCAACCCAAAATCACTCGATTCGCGTGGCTGAGAAGGACAGTACCCTTCGGGTCATGAAACGCTGGGTAAAGCGTTCGGGTGAAAAGACCTCCGAGATGCTTTACCGGATTGCCGATCTGAATTTTGCTTCTATTGAACAAATCTTGTCGGCGCCCATTCCCGGGGGCCTGGACCCCGTGGCCACACTGGAATACAAAAATCAGGTGTATCTAAAAGCAGTTAAGCCGACGGTGGATAAAATTGTTCAGGCCCATCTCCGAAACATCAATGAAGCCGATTCACTTCAATTGGAGAATATGTGGGTGGCTCGTTCGCGGCAAAAGCTGCTGCAGGTCTTTAAGATTCTTCCGGCAAAATATTACCAGCTGGCAAAAGGCACAATCGATACTTACCGGAAAATGAAGCATCAGTACTATTATATTATGACGAAGGGAACAGATGCTGAAAAGGAGGATGCCCTTAATTTAGCCGGGGATTTGTTGAATGTGATCGAATTGGGGAAAAAGTACACGCAAATTATGACGCGTTTTTACCAGTGGGAATTGGATAATTTTCTTAAACACAATTTCCCGGAAAAATATGCGGAACAGGGAATCAATGACTATCTGGAAAACACCTACGATATAGCCGACACCTACAAACTGGAGGCGGATTCGGCACGGGCACTAAAGGACTATTTTTCGGCCTTGAATCAAAAGGACCCGATGCCCGAGTATGAGGACGCCATTTACACCTATTCGGATAATTTTAATTCGTTACACGATGCGGCACTTGAGATTGCCGCAGATGCATACGATTACAAGAAATCCCATAATTTACAAAGCCTGGCAATTAGCCGCATTTCCAGTCTTCTTATCGAACTGGATCCCGTCACGTACGCCAAAGAATTCGCGGTGTCTACAGATTCCGTTTATATTCCGGCGGATAGCACGTGGCTGGTCCGTACAGCCGTTGATTCCAACTGGATCCAGAACGATGCCCCGGATTCCTCCTGGCTGCATGCAGAAAAAATGGCCTGGGATTCCACCGGGAAAGCCCTGTTCCCGGGGCAGGTCGCTTACAGCATGAATATTCCCATGGAACTGGATACCGTGTTTGCGGATACCTCTGCAGGGGATTCCGTACAAAAAGCTGCGTCCAGGCCCTTTCATCTGGTACCCAAACAACCGTATCCGGGCGAGTTGTATTTCAGAAAACACGTCGAAATCAGCGACATTCCGGTGTCTGCCATGCTCAAAATTCAGGCGGACGACAACATGGAAATTTTCCTAAACGGCGTAAAGGTTTTCCAGGAAAAGGCCGATACATTAGGGTGGAAGCAAGCCTTCCCTGTGAATGTGAATGAGTTTATCCGGCAAGGAGATAATGTGGTAGCCATTCACGTAACAGACACAGACAGTACCCGGAAAGGCATGCGGGCGATCTTTCAAATCCAGCTCCTGCGAAAAGCAACGATTCAGAAGGTGAGTCAGTCGGTTAAGCAGGAAGAAATTAATTATGAAAAAGAGGTTGAAAAACAGGCCTTTCTTCTAAATCATGTGCTCAAGCCCTAAGTCACTAAAGCAGAACGGGCGCTGCTTGTCGGCCGTTTTCTCATCCGGCCTTTTCGAAAACGCCGGGAAGCAAGAGTTTAACAGAGGATGCAAAAATGAGATACCTGGTTGCCGTGAGTTTGGCCGTATTGGTCAGTATGTTTCTATCTACCGGGACGGTGAATGCTCAGGAAGCCCCGTCAAAAAAGAAGGCGGCGCCGCCCAAAACATCAAAGGAATTGGTCCTTAAAGCGCTTCATGTGGAGGCACATATTGAGAAACCGAGTGTTTCCATTGTTCCCAAGCGAATTGAGCCCAAGCTAAAAGAAGTGGAATTCATCCGCCGTTCTTTCAGCAAAGAAATAAAAAACGTGCCCCGAGAACTCCTCTATATGGAGATTAAAAAATCGAAGAGCAAGCAGATGGCAGAGGCACGCGAAATGTTGCGAAAAGAACGAAAATAACATCATTCCCCAAAAAAAATGAAACAGGAGGTATGAACATGGGAGAATTCGTCCAAATATTCCATGCATTTAAGATCGGAGCCCCAGGATGGCTTTTTATGTGGATGCTGCTGGTTACAGCCGTGTTTGTTGTGGCTCTGGCAATTGAGCGTGCCTATTTTATCAGTATTCGCTCAAATATCAATGCGGACAAATTTATGAAAGACATCCGTCGTCTGGTTACGAAAGGTCAGTACAAAGAGGCCGTTCAGGTTTGTGAAAAACTGAACGACAAAGCGCTTCCGTATGTGGTAGGAACCGGTCTTCGGGTTCTGGACAACGATGATGAAGAAGTCGATTTCCGAACGGTTCAGAATGCCGTTGACGAGGGAACCCTGGAAATCATCCCCAAATTGCAGCAGCGAACGGGCTGGCTGGCGACCCTTGGAAATGTGGCCACCTTGTTGGGCCTGATGGGCACGATTTACGGGCTTATCCTGGCGTTCAACTCCGTGTCTTCTCCGGGCGTGGATGCCGCTGAAAAATCCCGGTTGTTGGCTGCGGGCATTTCAACAGCCATGAACACAACGCTGATCGGTCTGTCCATTGCCATTCCGGCTGTGCTGGTGTACACGTACATCCACAACAAAACGATGGAAATTATCGATGAAATTGACGAACACACGGTAAAACTGATCAATTTAATTACGGGGAACAAATAATGGCTTTCAAACCGTCAAAACGCAAAAGACGTCCGGATGCGGTTGAACCGGAATTGAATTTGACACCCATTATGAACTTGATGGTCGTTCTGATTCCCTTGCTCCTGACCTCGGCAGAATTTGTAAAACTGGGCATTATTGAAATCAATCTGCCCCCGGCCGCCGGAGCCACGATGACATCCGTCTCGAAAATGCCTCAGGAAGCAGAGAAAAAGCTCGATCTGACGGTTACCGTCACTGATCAGGGATTTTACATCGCCAGCAGCGCAGCCGTAGCGCTGGGTCAAAACGGTGAGGGTCCCACGATCCCAAAAGAGGCCGATGGGTACGATTACAAAAAACTGTCTGACTATCTGTACCGGATCAAGAAAAAGGCCGCCGGCATTTTCAGGGATTCAAATCGGATTATCATTTTGGCTGAGCCATCCATTAAATATCAGACCGTAGTCAGCACGATGGATGCCTCAAGAAGCATTGAAGTGGATGGAAAACTAAAACCGCTGTTTCCGGATGTTTCATTGGGAGCAACAGTACTTTAAAATTAAAGAACGGAGTAACAAATGGCCTTTATCCCTTCTCGAATAAAAAGGCATGGTACCGGTAGTGGTGAAGTAAAACTGAATCTGACCTCAATGATGGATATGTTCACCATTATCCTGGTCTTTTTATTAAAAGTGTATTCCAGTGAAGGGCAAATGATTCAACCCTCTCAGGATCTGACCCTGCCGAATTCTTCGGTCAACAAACATGCGGAGGTGGCTCTCGATCTGAAAGTTTCCAAGGAATGGGTTGTGTTGAACGACAAACCGGTGGCCAAAATTTCGGATGTGCTTTCGGAACGGAGCCTGGTTATTCCGGCTCTGGCACACGAATTGAAAAAATATGCTACAGAAGCGCAAAAAGCGGAAGAAGAATATGGGACACCCTTTACCGGGAAAGTGATTATTCAGGGTGATAAAGATTTGCCCTATAAGGTCCTCGTTAAAATTATGGCCACCTGCGGCCGTTCGGAGTATCCAAACATGAGACTTTTGGTGTACCATAGCCAAGGGTAATTCATTGGACGAATCAAACCAAAAAACGAGTCTGGATATGAAACATAAAAATAAAAATCTTTCTCCATTTGACAATGGAAGTGACGTAGCCACTGTGGAAGAGAAAAAGAGCGTTCCAAAGAACACTGAAACCCTCATCATCGATCCGGATCGGTACAAAAAACACGCGCTGCAGAAAATGGATCGGCGGTTTTGGGGGATTGTTCTGGCGACATTTCTCTTTAATACGATTCTTATGATTTATCTTTCCAATCTCCCGTATCAGATTTCGGAAAATGCGGCTCGGCGGATTCAGGAACATTATGCCAACTTCATTTATCAGAAACAGAAGAAATCCTCCGTTGTAAAGGAATCGGCAGTGGCGAAAAAGAACGTCGAAGGCAAGAAAGAAGAATCGAAAAAGGTGGCGGAGCAGCCGCCTGCCGAGGCAAAATCCGGTGGAACATCTGCAGGCAGTCGTGCAAAGGGTCCAGCTACGGCAAAGGAGCGCGTGGCGGCCCGATCCAGAAGCACCCGTCAGATTTCACAGGAAGTGAGTAAAAAGGGACTGTTGGGCCTGTTAACGGGTACAGGAGAGGCCGCGCAGGGCGAAGCCGTAAGAGATGTCCTGGGGAATGATGCGGGGCAGACAAGCGGGAAAAATTTGGACAAAATTCTTTCAAATATTGGTGGGATTAAAACCTCCGGCGCATCGGAAGGTGTCGGAAAAGGAGGCAGCGGCCGCGTTAGAGGAGGCCGGGCCACCGGAGCGGGTGCCGCCATCGGCGATATTGTAACAGGTTTGGGACAGGCGCAAACAACATCCGTGCGGAAGAAAACAAAAATGAAGCTGTTTAAATCCGCAAACGTAAAAGCCGAAGCCGGGAAATCCGGCGGACGCAGTGCGCAAAGTGTTCTGGCCGTGATTAATTCTCACAAAGCGGCTATCGAGTACTGTTACCAGCGCGCCCTTCGAACCAATCCGAATCTCAAAGGAAAAATTTCGGTTCGTTTTGTGATCCACCCGGATGGAAGCGTTGGAAAAGTCACCGTTATTGAATCGACGCTGAACAATTCGAGTGTGGAACGCTGTATTGTCAGCAAGATTCGGCGCTGGCGCGATTTCGGCCCGGTCGATCCCTCAAAAGGCGATGCCGTGTTCCGGCAGGATTACATTTTCGGATATTAAGCCACGGCCGTTGCGGGTTTAATTTCAATAAAATTAATTTGTGAAATTCGCGGGAAAAGGCTTTTCAGACCAAACTCATTAATACGATCACTTTGAACATCCTGCACCCAAAGGATATTCATCAGGAACAAAAAATTCACTGGCTTGGCCCCGGATTGGATCCGGGGCTTTTTTGTTTGCGACGGGACGTATCTCAAAATCAATCAAAAAGACGGCATTTTTGCGGAGGGCGAAAAATAATACTTGAATTGTGTTTCGTGGAATGCGTATATTATATGCCAATATTTTTAAGGATTAATGGATTGTGGAGGATCGGTTGACGTCTGAAAAATTGGAAGGATGGAAACGCACGCACACCTGCGGCGAGCTTCGTAAAAAACATGTGGGCGAAACGGTTACCCTGATGGGATGGGTCGATCGCAGGCGCGACCACGGCGGGTTGATTTTTATCGATATCCGGGATCGGTATGGGAAATCCCAAATTGTTTTCAATCCGGAAATGAACCAGTCGGTTTACGCAAAGGCAAAAGAGCTTCGGCCTGAATTTGTGATTGCCGTTCAGGGACTGGTGGCAAGCCGTCCCGAAGACTCCCTGAATCCGAAGTTGGCCACGGGTGAGGTGGAAATACGCGCCGATGCGCTGAAAATACTCAATGCAGCCAAAACGCCCCCCTTCCAGATCATTGCGGACGTGGATGTTTCGGAGGAATTGCGGCTCAAATATCGTTACCTGGATCTGCGCCGGCCGGAGGTGCAAAGGAATATTCTGCTTCGGCACAAGGTGTCACAAATTGTCCGCCGCTATTTCGATGAAAATCATTTTGTGGAAATCGAAACGCCCTATCTGATGAAAAGTACCCCGGAAGGCGCACGGGATTTCCTGGTGCCCAGCAGACTCCACAAGGGGAAGTTTTATGCCCTGCCTCAATCTCCCCAAACCTACAAGCAGATTTTGATGGTGGCCGGTTACGACCGCTATTTTCAAATTGTCCGCTGTTTCAGGGATGAGGATCTGCGCGCCGACCGCCAACCCGAATTTACCCAGATCGACGTGGAAATGTCGTTCGTTCAGGAAGACGATATTTTTGAGGTTGTTGAAGGCTTAATGGAAAGAATCTTTCAGGACGTGCTGGGCGAGACTCTCGAGCGCCCGTTTTTGCGGATATCTTACAGTGAAGCCATTCGGCGCTTTGGGGTGGATAAACCCGACCTCCGCTTTGGAATGGAAATTCAAACCGTAACGGATTTACTGCGCCAAACAGATTTTAAAGTCTTTTCTTCTACCGTTGCCTCCGGCGGAAATATCGCCGGAATTGCTGTTCCCGGAGGCGGCTCTTTCTCCCGCTCGCAACTGGATGAATGGGGCCGGTTTGTGATGTCTTTCGGAGCCAAAGGAACCTTTCCGTTAAAAGTGGAATCGGGAACCTTGAAGGGGTCTGTCTCCAAATTTTTATCGGCGGAAATACAGGCAAAACTCATTGAAAAATTCCGGGCCGCACCGGGAGATGTGCTTCTTCTTATTGCCGATCAGGATGAGGTTTTGTACCGCTCATTGGGCGCTCTGCGCCTGCATCTGGGCCGAAAATTAAATCTGATTGACACAGCCAGTCACAAACTTCTGTGGGTGGTCGATTTTCCGCTTCTGGAATTTGATGAAGAACAGGGACGTTACGTGGCCATGCACCACCCCTTTACCTCGCCCAAGGAGGAAGATTTTGAATCCATGGAAAAGGAGCCGGGGGAAATCCGGGCCCGGGCGTACGACCTGGTGCTGGATGGTAACGAAATTGCCGGAGGAAGTATTCGTATCCACCGAAAAGATATTCAGATGAAAATGTTTAAACTCCTGGGCATTTCAACAGAGGAGGCGGAGAAAAAATTTGGTTTTTTGCTTCACGCGTTTGAATACGGTGCGCCCCCTCACGGTGGAATTGCCTTTGGATTCGACCGTCTGGTGATGATTCTGGCCGGTGAAAAATCCATTCGGGATGTCATTCCTTTTCCCAAAACAACCAGCGCCATTTCTCTGATGGATGGTGCGCCTTCAGAAGTGGATCCTTCCCAATTGGAGGAGCTTGGAATTCAAATTGTGGAGAGAGAAGAGGACACGCCACCGCCGGATGAGGGGTGATTTTTCCAAAAATCATTCTTCATAAAATCCTGTTATTTTTTGTTGAAATGCATTTTTTCCTTGACAATTATTGTTTTTTTTGTTAATATTGTTTTAACATTCCGTGATTTATGTCTAATAAATGAAAAAGGAGGTGTTGTCCCAATGTCCAAATGGTTTAGAAAATTTGCTGTGTTGGTCATGGCCGGGTTATTTGTGGCGTCAATTACGCTGACGGGTTGTACACGGTATGCAAATGATGAACAATTAAAGACGCTTGAGGAAACGAAACAGGCTGCAAAAAGTGCCCAGCAGAAGGTATCGGATTTGCAGGCTGAAAAAGCCCAACTTCAGAAAAAGTTGGATGCAAAAAAGGCCGAATTGGAGAAGGTAAAACAGGAAAAAGAGGTTGTAAAAGAGCGTTTGAGTAAATCCGAATAATGCACTGAATAAATGTGATCAGGAGGTGATGAGATTTTATGAAACTTAACCGGATTTTAGCAGCAGCCATGGTCGCAATCGTTGTGCTTGGTGCTATGGCCAACTTTAGCTACGCCCAGGAAAAAGTTAAAATGAAATTGGACGATTATAAAGTTGAATTGGCAAAATGGCAAAAAACCGAAGCCGATGCGAAGGCACAAATTGCTACCCTGCAGAAGGACATTGATGCATTGAAGGGTGAAATCCAGACAACCCAAAATGAAATTGACAAGACCTGGGAGGAAATCTACGCACTTTTAGGTACCGATAAAAACGGTGTCGATGCGTATCGTCAGTCGTTAAAGGATCTGGAAAGCCAGTTGGATGGGCTGAGCTCTCTTTCATCTGAAGAGTTGTTCCAAAAACGGGCAGAGATTGATGAAATCGCAAAGAAGCTGGATGAAGCGAAAAAAAGCAAGATTGCCAATTTAACCGAAATGCAGGATTTGCTCGCGGCCATCGAGGGCAAATTAATGCAGGTTAAAAGCAAACTGCCTAAGTCGATTTTCGATACCTACACCGTCGTTCGCGGTGATTATTTATGGAAAATTTCCAAAAAACCGGACATCTACGGCGATCCCTACCAGTGGATGAAGATTTACACCTACAATCGCGAAATGATTAAGAATCCCAATTTGATTTATCCGGATTGGAATTTGAAGATTGTCCGCAAAACCGGCCCCAACGAATATGTTGTGACCAAGGGTGATTATCTGAAGAAAATTGCCGGCGCGACGCTGGGTGATCCGACTCAATGGACGAAGATTTACGAAGCGAACAAATCCATTATTAAGGACAAAAACCTGATTTATCCGTACGAGGTTCTGGTTATTCCGAAAGAATAGTCCGCTTCCAAAATTAGTCCCGATTTACAAAACCCGTTTCAACTTTTGGAACGGGTTTTTGTTATTTGAGGAACAAGACCGGGCTGCTGCCATTTCCAAAATAAATCTTGCAAATCTTGAAAATTTATTGTATTATTTTTTAAGAGAATAAAATAGACAAAGGAGACACACTTCCCAAAATATGCAAAAAAAATTTTCCATAAAAGGAGTTGATCAATTACACCTTTTGGGGTTTCAAGATGCAAACCTCAGGCTGATTCAAGAACGATTTTCTTCCAAAATTACCGTTCGAGGTACGGATGTGGTCCTCGATGGTGATCCCTCCGAAATTGCTCAATTGGAAAAGCTTTTCGCCGAATTAATTTTGCTTGTTAATCGCAACGGGAAAATCTCGGAAAAAGATCTGGAAACCCTTATTTCTCTGGTCAAGTCCATGGGCGTTCCGATAAAAGAAGAGGACCTGGGGTCGGTTATTCTAAGCACCAAAACCGATTTCATTCGTCCCAAAACGAAAGGGCAGCTGGCGTATTATCAATCTACTCTCAAAAACGATATCGTCTTCGCCATCGGACCCGCCGGCACGGGGAAAACCTATCTGGCTGTGGCCATTGCGATTGCCCATTTAAAGGCTCATGAAGTGAACCGGATTGTTCTGACCCGGCCGGCCGTTGAGGCCGGAGAAAGCCTGGGTTTTCTTCCGGGTGATTTCCGGGAGAAAGTGGACCCTTATTTACGGCCTCTTTATGATGCGCTTTACGACATGCTTCCCGCAGAACGCCTGCGCCAAATGATGGAGCGCGGGGAAATCGAAATTGTTCCGCTGGCCTACATGCGGGGCCGAACCCTCAATAACGCCTTTGTTATTCTGGATGAAGCGCAAAACACAACTCCCAATCAGATGAAAATGTTTTTAACGCGGTTGGGGGTTCATTCAAAAGCGATCATAACGGGCGATATTACACAGGTTGATTTGCCCGTTAAACAAAAATCAGGGCTGATTCTTATTCAGGACATTCTGATCGGAATTGAGGGAATTGATTTTATTTATCTAAGTGATCGGGATGTGGTTCGCCACCGGCTGGTGCGGGAGATTATTAAGGCGTACGATGCATACGATCAGAGTATTGAGAAAAATACGGCCCCTGAATCCATTAAAATGCCGGTTTCGGTTCGTGAATCCAAACATTCCGAAGTGTCTGAAAGCTCGATAGACTAAAATGCGCCTGTTTCAAACAAAAAAATCGGCGGAACCTCCTAAAAAATCCGCTGCAGCCTCAGAAAAATCTTCCGACGAGGATGGCTCGTGGTTGTCCCGTTATAAAATTCAACTGATTATTCTTTTAGTCTTTGCAGTGCTCGCAACCGTTTTTTTCCCGTCTCTAAATTTCAATCAGTATCGCAATCTTCGCCCCGGCACCATTGCGGACCGCGATATTGTAGCCCCGTTCACCTTTTACATCTACAAGAGTGATCAGGAATTGAAACGGGACCGGGAAGAAGCCAGACGCCGTGTCCTCCCCATTTTTTCTGTGAATCCCAAAATTGCCCGGGAACAATTGGATCGCCTGAACCGCTTCTTTGATGAGATTCATCTCCTCTCCACCTCCGGCGTTTCGGATACAATCCGGATGATCGAAATTCTGAGTTTTTGCCGCCGCGAAAATATTGTTTTACCGGATAGTGAAGCCAAATTTTTCTCGCAATTGGCTTTAACTCCCAAAGCCCGTGCCGAAGGCAAATTTGAAAATGAGGTTCGCCAAATTCTTCAGGATATTTACGCGATCGGTATTATTGACCGTCCCAAAGAAGAAATCCGAAAAATCAACACGCGAATCTACGTCGAAGATTCGGATCAGCATTTTGAAAAGAGCCTGAATTACATTTACGATCTCAAGGATGCCCGGGAACGGCTGCTCGAACGGCTGCGCGCCCGGTATGGCGCTGCAAGCGATTCGATTCATGCGGCCTATGCCCTGCTGTCGTCTCTGATTAAGCCCAACGTTATTTACAACGAAAAGAAGACCAAACGTCTGATTCAGGAAGCCATCGGTGGTGTCCCCCTGGTGAAAGGACAGGTTTTGAAGGGGGAAACCATCATTCAAAAGCACCAGCGCATTACGCAAAAACAGATTGATGCCCTGCGTTCTCTTGAAAAAGCCAAGGCAAACAAGAATGCAAACAACCCGCTCTGGCAGTTGTTTACCTTCTATCTGGGAATCTTTTTCTTTATTTTACTGGCTCTTTTTCCGCTGGTCAGCTTTATTTTTGTGTATCGCCCCAAAATATTCAAAAACGACAAATCCTTAATTATGATTTTTGGGTCCATGCTCCTGGTCATTATTATTGGATTTTTCGTTGAGAATTCCGGAATTACACGCTATTTGGTGCCTGTGGCGGTGGTTCCGATGATGATTACCTACTATTTTGACAATCGAACCAGTCTGCTGGCCGGGTTCTCGCTCAGTATTATTGTAGCCGGACTTTTTGGCAATGATTACAGTCTGTTGGTCATTTCCATTTTTGTTTCGGCCGTAGCCGTGGTGAGCGTGGGGGTTTTTCGAAACCGTAAGCGGCTGACAAATTCCGTATTCTTTTTGGGGGGCGCCTATTTCCTTTCGCTTGTATTCCTGGGGCTTTCCCAGCAGGTTGCATTTTCTGAGCTGGCCAAAGACTGGGTGGGCGGATTGATTAATGGAGTGCTTTCGGCCGTTCTCACCTATGGTTTGCTGTTGGCTTTTGATTCAATTTTCGACGTATGTTCCGAGTACAAATTGATTGAGTTAAGTGATTTAAATCATCCGTTGCTTAAAATGCTGGCCGTACGTGCGCCGGGAACGTACAACCACAGCATTGTGGTCAGCAACCTGGCGGAGGCCGCCGCAGAAGAAATCCGTGCGAATAGCCTGCTGGCAAAAGTGGGCGCCTTTTACCACGATATTGGGAAAATGTACATGCCCGAGTATTTCATAGAGAATCAACGATTCGGGAAAAATCCTCACGAGAACCTGGCGCCGAGAATCAGCAGCCTGATCCTTCAGAATCACGTGAAAAAGGGAATTGAATTCGCTAATCAGTACCATTTGCCGTCTGCGATTAAGGATTTTATTCTCCAACATCACGGCACCTCTCTCATGAAATATTTTTATGAGAAGGCCCTTGCGCAAAGCAAAGGCGTCCCGGTGAACGAAGCTGATTTTCGGTATCAGGGTGTAAAGCCGCAAACGCGTGAAACCGGCATTCTTATGCTGGCCGATACGGTTGAAGCCCTCTCGCGCTCCATTCGGGAAGTGAATGTGGGCAAGATTAAGAATGCCATTCATTCGGTGATTGAAGAAAAGTTTGAAGAAAGGCAGTTGGACGAATGTCCGCTAACCGTTCGGGAACTCCGAAAAATCGGGGAGGCTTTTGAAAAGATTTTGATCGGTGTTCACCATGCTCGAATTGAGTATCCGGGACAGGAAAAAATGCTTTCCGGGAAAAAATCGGCCAAAGCCGGAAACAAATCCGAAAAATCGAAAGATCTTTCATCCAAAAAAAGAGGGGTTGAAACTGAGGATCAAAGTCTTCAAAAATAAGTATCGGCTCCCTATTAAAAGGCAAGAGGTTGTAAAAATCATAGAAACCGTTGTCGGAGGAGAGTCTCCCGGCTTGGAAGGAGAAATCTCCGTTATTTTTTTGCCGAATGATTCGATTCGGGAGTTGAATCGTTCCTTTCTTAACCACGATTACCCGACGGACGTGATAGCCTTCAATCTGGAAGAGAACCCCGGGAAAACGGTGGAGGGGGAGGTTTATATCGGATTCGAACGCGCCCGGGAGCAGGCCCGTGAGTTTGGCGTGTCTTATCGCAACGAGCTTCACCGCTTGGTGATTCACGGTGTTTTGCACCTGCTGGGCTGGGAGGATGACAGCCCCGAAAAAAAGCAAAAAATGACTGCAAGAGAAAATGATTATCTTGCAAAACTCTTGAACGAATAAGGAGGAAAACAGGCGACTTGGATGCGTCATATCTGATTTTTGGTGGAGTTTTTGTTCTTTTACTGGTGTTATCGGCCTTTTTTTCAGGCACCGAAACGGCCTTTTTCGCGATCAGTAAAATCGATCTGGCAAAGCTGAAAGACGAGCGCTCGTCTTCGGCCAAAAAGATTGTCCGCCTCCTGAATGATCAGCGGAAATTGCTCATTACTATTCTCACCGGGAATACGCTTGTAAATATCGGCTCGGCCGTTATTGCCACTATTTTGACCGTAAAATTGATTCAACAGTACCATCTCAGTGAAACCTGGAGCATGTTTTTTGAGGTGGTTGTGGTAACATTTCTCATTCTGATTTTTGGAGAGATAACGCCAAAAGTGCTTGCCGTGAAGCGCCCGGTGGCATTTGCGCGAAAGGTTGTTTTTTGGATTGATCTGATTTATTTGGCATTTTATCCGGTTTCAACCTCTCTGGAGCAATTTACCCTCTTTTTTTCCAGACTTTTTCATCTCCAGAAAAGCGAACATTTTTTGTCGGAGGAAGAATTACGGGTTCTGATCGAATTGGGCGAAGAAAAAGGCACCATTCAGGAAGAAGAAAGAGAAATGATTGACTCCATTTTTGAGTTTGGTGAAACGACCGTCCGAGAAATCATGGTGCCGCGTATCGATATGGTTTCTGTAGAGGCAACCACGCCAATTGAGGATCTGGTGGAACTGATTCAAAAGGCGGGGCATTCCCGGATTCCGATTTATGAGGAAAGAATTGATAATATCGTGGGAATCATTCACGCCAAGGATCTGATTCCCTATTTAATAGATTCCAAAAACGTGGCCAATCTCAAAAAACTGGCGCGCCCCGCGTATTTTGTTCCCGAAAGCAAAAAAATTGACGATCTTCTTCGTGAATTTCAGCAGGAAAAAACACACATGGCCATTGTTGTGGACGAATACGGGGGCACCGCCGGGCTGGTTACTCTGGAGGATGTCATTGAGGAAATTGTCGGTGAGATTCAAGATGAGTACGATCAGGAACAGCCGCTTTTTAATAAAATTGCAGAAAATATCTGGCTGGTTGATGCCAAAATCGATATTCCCGAATTTAATGAAATCTTTCCCGAACCCCTTCCTGAAGACGAGGATTACGAATCGCTTGGGGGGTTTATCTTTGATATTACCGGCAATGTTCCGGAAGAAAATGAAGTCATACAATGGGGAAATTACAAATTTCAGATTGAAAAATTGGAAGGGCAGCGCATTGCCAAGGTAAAGGTAATTTATTTGCCGCCCAAGGATTAGAGACGGCCGTTGCTGTTTAAAAACGCCGATCGGTTGCTGAAAATTCCAAAATGCGATCGTGAAAATCTCACTGATTTTTTGGGTGTTGAGGCTGAAAAAATCAGGGCGATGTTGTTTTAGCAGCTCTCTGGCCGGGACATCTGTTCCACGGCGTGTGCTACTATGTGTGCTTTATTTTCAGACTCTGAGTAAGACAAAAATGAACCCCCATTTATTACCTTAAACCACGTACCTCACACGTTCCCTTTTCGGTTTTACCGGATTTTCAGGAAAATTCATTTTCGGTTTCCCCGGTTTTTTGGTGGAAAAATTGACCGTTTTGAAAATGAGACACAGCCTCTTTTTAACCCGTCCCCTGTTTCCTTCTCCCCTGCGAGCAGGGAGGAGGCTCGGCGGAGCCCCCCTTTTTCATGGAACGGTTTTATCCCTTCAAAATTGAGAAGCTAAAAAACTAAACCTGTCTTCATAATTCCAAATTTATATTGGAATTTTCCGAAAAATCTGTTAAATTATAAACCAAAGGAAATTGGAGGAAACATTAATGAAATTAAGCGATTTACTGTCTCCGGAATTAATTAAAATTCCACTGGAAACGACAAAAAAAGAAACCGTAATTGAAGAACTGGTGGACTTGTTGGAGAAAAACAAGAAAATTTCTGACAAGAAAGCGGTTCTGAATGCGGTATTGGAACGGGAAAAAGTAATGAGCACCGGGGTTGGGCAGGGGATTGCTATTCCACACGGGAAAACAGACAGTGCAGAAACGGTTGTGGCTACCATGGGAATTTCCCATAAAAATATCGATTTTCAGGCAATTGACGAAGAGCCGGTTCATATTGTTTTTTTGTTGGTTGCACCGCCCAATGAGACGGGTCTTCACCTAAAAGCCTTGAGTCGAGCCTCGCGTCTCTTAAGCAAGGAAACGTTTCGCGAAAAACTTATGCAAGCAGGGGATGCGGAAGAAGCCATGCAGCTTATCCGGGATGAAGAAAAAAAATATTTTGAAATTTAATACGGATTTCATTGGATGAAGCTATTTGTCATGGTTCTGAACAAAGAAGAATACCTGGACGAAATTCTGGAGGCCTTTCTGGAATTGGATGTCCACGGTGCAACCGTAATCGACAGCGTGGGAATGGGACACCTGCTCTCGTTCGAAATCCCGATTTTCGCAGGACTGAGGAGCGTGCTTCCGGGAAATCGCCCCTACAACAAAACCATTTTCTCGGTTGTGAATGATGAACAGGTCCCTCAAATCGTCGATGCCATCGAACAGATTATGGGAGATTTAGACCAACCCGGCGTGGGGATTGTCTTTACACTTCCGGTTGATTTTGCCAAAGGATTGGCTTCCGAATTAAATGTTTGAGGCGGAAAGGCACCGCATAATCAAAAAAAACGACTGTTTTTTGGACGAAACAGGAAGTAAAACCCCCTTAAGGAAGGAGTGTGACGGAGTGACTTCTCCGAAAGAAAAACCATCCGAAGAAAAATGGGTTCGCTTAAAGTCATTTCCCAGCCGGCTTTATGCTGAAATGGTCAAAGAAGTCTTGGATCATTTGGAGATTCCTTCCATTATTAAAGGGGAAGATGTGGGGATTCTGGGAACCGGAAGCTACGGAACCTCATCTCCCGGAAAGGTAACTCTCTGGGTGCTGGAAAAGGATCTTGACCGATGTCGGGAAATATCGACGGATATGCTGGATCATATTTAGCGGTTTCGTTGAACCACGGGACCTCCGAAACATCAATCCGGATTCAGGTAAGTATGAGAACGCCGTCTTGTAATGGCGGCAATTTTGTTTGGTGTATTTCTGATATTTGTGTTTGTTAAGATAGGCGCCAACTGTATTTGAACCGTAAAGAATAAAAGGATCGATGGGAAAAAAAATTCAAACACCCCGCGGAACCAAAGATGCCCTTCCGGAAGAATCTTACCAGTGGCTTTATTTAGAAAATGAAGTTCGAAAGATATTTGAACGATTCAATTTTTCAGAGATTCGGACCCCTGTTTTTGAAGAAACCGAATTATTTGCGCGCGGGGTAGGGGAAACGACAGACATCGTGCAAAAGGAAATGTACACATTCGAAGACCGCGGCGGAAAAAGCATGACCCTGCGGCCTGAAATGACAGCCTCTGTTGTTCGTGCGTACATCCAACATTCGCTCTGGAACAGGGGAGCCGTACAAAAATTTTCGTACATTTCACCGATGTTTCG